>LFRV01000079.1:58490-158301 GCA_001512485.1 Clostridiales bacterium DTU069
TGTACGACGAACTGCCTTGCACCGGTGGCAAAAGTACTGAATGATAAGTTCGGTATTGTAGAAGGTTTAATGACCACGGTTCATGCGATAACCGCAACACAGAAGACCGTTGACGGTCCTTCGAAAAAGGATTGGAGAGGCGGCAGAGGCGCGAGCTTCAATATTATTCCTTCTTCAACGGGTGCTGCGAAGGCTGTCGGTAAAGTAATTCCTGAACTGAACGGAAAACTTACGGGTATGGCATTTCGCGTTCCTGTACCCGACGTTTCCGTCGTTGACCTGACATGCCGTCTTGAAAAAGCCGCAACGTACGAGGAAATCTGCAAGGCTATGAAAGACGCCTCGGAGAATGAATTGAAGGGTATTCTCGGCTATACTGAAGATTCTGTCGTATCAACAGATTTTATCGGTGAAGAAAGAACCTCTGTATTCGACGCAAAAGCCGGTATTTCATTAAACGATCATTTTGTAAAAGTTGTTGCGTGGTATGACAATGAATGGGGTTATTCGTGCAAGGTTGTTGACTTGATTGCCCATATGGCAAAAGTTGATGCCGAATAATTATTTAAGTCAGTATACAGGCATCCTATTTGTATGAGGATGCCTGTTTTAAATGAGAATGGTTTTTATGTTGAAATTGAAAGCGTGTTTATTGTACAATTGATGTTGTAAAAATATCCCGTGCAGCCTAATGCGTTGAAATTGCCAAGCAATTTCTCACGTTGTCGTTAATCCGGATATTGAAATGCGTAAGGAGATGAAAAAATGAGCATGTATAACAAAATGAGTGTGGAAGACATTGATGTAAAGGGGAAAAGGGTTATTGCCAGGGTTGATTTCAACGTGCCCCTTGACGCTAATGGAAATATAACCGACGATAAACGGATAGTGGCAGCTTTGCCGACCATCAGGTACCTTATTGAACATGGAGCAAAGACAATACTTGTATCCCATCTTGGCCGTCCGAAAGAGGGGTTTGAGCCGAAATACAGTATGAAACCCGCGGCTGAAAGATTATCCGAGCTTTTGGGCAAGGAAGTTGTTCTTGCAAACGATGTAATAGGAGAAGACGCAAAACGGAAAGCGGGCGAACTAAAGGAAGGCCAGGTTTTAATGCTTGAGAATGTGCGTTTTCATAAAGAAGAAACGAAAAATGACCCGAATTTCACAAAAGAGCTGGCTTCATTGGCGGATATTTTTGTTAATGACGCTTTCGGCACAGCGCACCGGGCACATTCGTCAACAACCGGTCTGGCCGATTACCTGCCGGCGGTATCGGGATTTTTAATAAAAAAGGAAATTGAAGTAATGGGTAAGGCGCTGTCGAACCCGGAAAGACCTTTCGTAGCTATTCTTGGGGGAGCGAAGGTTTCCGATAAAATAACGGTTATTGAGAATCTTCTTGAAAAGGTAGATTCTTTAATAATCGGCGGTGGTATGGCCTATACTTTTCTTAAAGCAAAAGGGTATAAAATCGGCAATTCGATATGCGAGGAAGATAAGATTGATTTGGCAAAAGAGTTAATGGCGAAGGCTGAAGCCAAAGGAGTGAATCTTTTGCTTCCGATAGGAAATATCGTAGGAAAAGAGTTCAGTCCCGACACCGAAGTAAAATATGTGCCCTCCGATGATATCCCTGACGGGTGGATGGGAATGGATATCGGACCGATAACTATTGAAAAGTTTGTTAACGAGATAAAGAAAGCGAAAACAATAGTATGGAACGGACCTATGGGTGTTTTTGAGTTTCCGAAGTTCGCGAACGGAACAAGAAAAATTGCCGAAGCTGTCGCTGAATCAGGCGCTTTATCGATCGTAGGAGGAGGAGATTCGGCAGCGGCTGTTGAACAGCTTGGTTTTGCGGATAATATAACGCATATTTCCACCGGCGGCGGAGCTTCCCTTGAATTTCTTGAAGGGAAAAACCTGCCCGGAATTGCCTGCCTGATGGAAAAAAAAACTCGTAAAGTAATGGCGGCGGGCAACTGGAAAATGAATAAAACCCCGAAAGAAACGGTGGAATTTATTCAAGCGCTGAAGGAAAAGGCAGAAAAAGCGCAGACAGAAGTTGTTGTTGCCGTTCCTTTCGTATCGATACCCGCTGCTGTTGAAGCATCCAGCGGTACAAATATAAAAGTTGCCGCGCAAAACGTGCATTGGGAAGACAGCGGCGCGTATACCGGTGAAATATCCTGCGGTATGCTGAAAGAAGCGGGAGTCCAATATGTTATTGTCGGGCATTCCGAAAGGCGGGAGTATTATGCCGAAACCGATGAATTGGTCAACAAGAAAGCCCATGCGATATTTAACTACGGAATGACTCCGATAATCTGCTGCGGCGAAAGCCTTACGCAGAGGGAACAGGGCGTGACGAACGAGCATATCCGCTATCAGATGAAAATTGCTCTTTTAGGATTGACAAAAGAGCAGGTTAAAAAACTTGTTATAGCATATGAACCGATTTGGGCTATCGGTACCGGGAAAACAGCGACCAGTGATCAGGCCGAGGAAGCATGTTCCGTTATCAGAAACCTTGTGAAAGAACTGTATGATGAAGAAACGGCGGAAAGCATGAGAATTCTTTACGGAGGAAGTGTTAAGGCATCAAACGCTGCAGAGTTATTTGAAATGCCGAATATTGACGGAGGTCTGATTGGCGGAGCGAGCCTGAACTTGGAAGAATATGTAGAAATCGTGAATTATAATAATTAAACAAATTTCCGGCCCTCCGGGTATAACCGGAGGGCTTTCTGCAATACGGAGGTTTAAAGCATGCTGAAAAAGCTTAAAGGTTATAATGAATATAAAGGTCCTGTGGTAGTTGTTGTCATGGACGGTTACGGAGTATGCGAAAGAACTGAGGGAAACGCGGTATATCACGCATATACTCCGTGCCTTGACAATCTGTTCGAGAAATATCCGAATACGCTGCTGAAGGCGCACGGTACGGCTGTCGGCCTGCCGTCCGACAGTGATATGGGTAATTCCGAGGTAGGGCATAATGCGATAGGTTCGGGACAGGTATACAGCCAGGGTGCTAAACTCGTAAATGAAGCTATAGGCAGCGGGAAGATGTTTGAAGGGAAAACGTGGAGAGATTTAATATCTAATGTCAAATCAAACGATTCCACGCTGCACTTTATTGGATTGTTCAGCGACGGCAATGTCCATTCGCACATTGACCATTTAAAGGGAATGATTGAGCAGGCAAAGAAGGAAGGAATAAAAAGGGTGCGCATTCATATTCTTTTGGACGGCCGTGATGTCGGCGAGACTTCCGCCCTTGAGTATGTCGATCCTTTTGAAAAGTACCTTGATGAACTCAGAACCGGCGGTTTTGACATAAAAATAGCCAGCGGCGGCGGGCGCATGAAAGTTACGATGGACAGGTATGAAGCGAACTGGGGAGTAGTCGAAACGGGATGGAGAACGCATGTGCTCGGTGAAGGCAGGCAGTTCAGCTCTGCCCGTGAGGCTATAGAAACCTACCGGCAAGAGCTGAACGTGATTGATCAGGACCTGCCTGCTTTTGTTATCGCTGAAGACGGCAATCCCGTTGGTAAGATAGTTGATAATGACAGCGTTATTTTCTTTAATTTCCGCGGTGACCGGGCGATTGAAATAAGCCGCGCCTTTGATGAAGCTGATTTTAATAAGTTTGACAGAAAAAGGTATCCGAAGGTGATATATGCCGGGATGCTGGAATATGACGGGGATCTTCACATACCGAAGAGATATCTTGTTCCTCCGCCGGAAATTAAAAACACGATGGGAGAGTACCTCGTTTCTGCGGGCGTCAGTCAGCTTGCGATTTCCGAGACGCAGAAGTACGGTCATGTAACGTATTTCTGGAATGGTAACAGGAGCGGGAAGTTCAGCGATGAACTGGAAACATATATTGAAGTTCCTTCCGACCTCGTTCCTTTCGAAGAACGCCCGTGGATGAAGGCTGCCGAAATTACCGACAGATTGATACAGGAGATTAGGACCGGAAAATACCGTTTCGCGCGCGTAAATTACGCGAACGGGGATATGGTAGGACACACGGGAAATTTCCAGGCGGCAAGGATAGCGATAGAATCGGTCGATCTGTCGCTGAGGCGTCTTCTTTCCGTTATTGATGAGCTTGGTGGCATAGCGATAATTACCGCAGATCATGGAAACGCGGACGAAATGTTTGAACTTGGCAAAAACGGCAAACCGGCATTGAATAAAAACGGCACAATTAAAGCAAAAACAAGCCATACTCTGAATAAAATCCCGTTTATAATTTACGACAATGTTAAAAGCAACACGTACACATTGAAAAAAGGTGAATTCGGGCTTGCCAATATTGCGGCGACGGCAGTGAATCTCCTTGGGTATGAAGCTCCGGATATATGGGAGGAAAGCATTATATCATTTGAAAACGCATAATGTTACAATTATGCGTGGCTTGCCGTTCTGTAAATAAAAGTGTTTTGCAATAGCCGGGAGGAAATATGAGAATAATGGGAATAGATTTCGGTGAAGCCCGGATTGGGATAGCTGTCAGTGATCCGCTGGGAATAACCGCGCAGGCGGTTGAAACAATTTACTGGAATAAGGAATGGAAAAAACCTGTTGAAAGGATAGGAACTTTAATGGAGTCTTATGGCTGCGATACGATTGTTGTCGGCCTGCCTGTTAATATGAACGGCACAATCGGCGAAAGAGGGGAGAGAACACGTCAATTTATAAACAAACTTAAGCAGGCTTTTCCCGGGATAACAGTTATTGAATGGGATGAAAGACTAACCACCGCGCAGTCGAAACAGGCTCTTGCCGAAATGGGTATAAACAGCAGAAAACAAAAAGGGAAAATTGATCAGATAGCTGCCGCGCTCATTCTTCAAAGTTATATCGATGCGAACGGAGCGTGAAGGAGATTTCTTAAGCGGACATAATAATATGAAAAAGAAGAAAGAAGCGCTATGAAACTTCCGGTGATCAGCCGGAAATTGAATAGAAATTATTGTACGGGGAGGTGTTCGTATGAATGAACACGATCATAAAAACGGAGATTGCTGCAACTGCGGCGAAGGGGACAACATCATAGAGTTGACGGGAGAAAACGGTGAAACGCTGCTGGTCGAATATTTGGCAACGCTTAAAATTGAGGACAAACAGTATGCTGTAATGAAATCCTGTGACGATAATGAAGACAGCGAAGACAGTGAAGAAATAATAATTATGAAAATAGAAAGGGATGGGGAAGAAGATTACCTGGTCAGCTTAGAGGATGATGAAGAACTCGATATGGTTTTTGAAGCCTTTAAGAAAGTTGCGTCGGAAGATTTTGATTTTGAATAAGCAAGCAAGCATTATTAATACGTTTTTTTTTTGATAACTGATTGATATAAATGTTCTGTTCGTTATAATAGATAATAGGCTTGATTTTAAAAACACCGACACAGTTTGCCTGGGGGTTAAAATGAAAAAAATAAAAATAAACATAAAATTGAACAAAAGAGGCAAAATACTTCTTATTGTTGCGCTGTTTTGCCTGAGCACTGTTCTCACCGTTGTATTAATAGGAGCTTTAAAATCTTCGCGCGATCAGCAATCCGCCGGCTTGGAAACGGATATTACTCCCGTACCGGAACAGAACGATTATTCCGAAACGGAAGACAGTGAAGCTGCTACCGAAATTACGCCGACGCCTGAACCTGCTGAACCTGAAGAAGAATTTATATTTCCGAAGGAAAAGGTAAGGCCTATTGCGGTCATGATTGACAATGAAACCAGCAAGGTATTGCCCCAGGGAGGAATCGGGATTGCGCAGATAGTATATGAAATGATTGTTGAATATGGAGATACGCGCTATATGGCCATATTTTGGGATAATCTTCCCGACATGATTGGGCCGGTAAGAAGTGCAAGGCATTATTTTATTGATTATTTAATGGAATATGACGCAATTTATGCCCATATAGGTTGGAGTGACTACGCATACAAGGATCTTGAAAGGTATGAGATAGACAACATTGACGGCGTATCGGACGCGAGCACTGTTTATTGGGATTTGACAAGGGAAAGAGATAATTACCATGATTCATACACAAAACCGGACAGATTAAACCGGTATATAGAAAGAGTAGGATACAGTCTCGAAACGGATGTGCCGTTCCCCTTTTCATACCATGAAAAAGACACCGACCTTTCGGGACAGATGACCGCAGAGGAAGTGTTTATAAAGTATCATAAAAACAGTACATGTGGTTATTATTACGATCCCGATGCCAAAAATTATAAAAGAACCAGGCAAGGGGAGTATCAAATTGACAGAAATACTAATGAAGTTATACGGGTAAAAAACATTATTGTTATGTTTGTAAGAAATGAACCCATTCCCGGTGATAAACAGGGAAGACACAATGTATATACAGTGGGAAGCGGTGAAGGATTCTATATTACCAATGGAAAAGCGCAGAAGATAAAATGGAGCAAGGTTTCCCGCACTGCGCAGACAAAATACCGTGACGAAAATGGAAACGATATAGTGCTAAATCCGGGGCAAACGTGGATACAGGTTGTTCCGTTGAATGCCGATGTAAGAATAAATTAAAAGCCGCCCAACATTTCTTTACACGGACAAATTCCTGTGCTATAATGTTACAGCGTAAATACGGACGGTCCGCTGCCCATTGCTTTATATTAAGACAATATGTTTTGTTATTATGCAGGGCATGAACGTCTATGGTATGGAGGAAAAGAAAATGGATATTATTCGTGCAATTGAAAAAGAGGGCATGAAAGAAAACCTTCCGGATTTAAGAGTCGGAGACTATGTAAAAGTATCCGTTAAGGTTAAAGAAGGTGCCCGCGAAAGGCTTCAGGTTTTTGAAGGTTATATTATAGGCATGCATGGCAGGGGAATCCGCCGTGCAATTGTCGTCAGAAGGTTGTCTTTCGGAATTGGTGTTGAAAGGGTTTTCCCCATCCACTCTCCCAAAGTTGAAAGCATTCAAATTATCAGACGAGGGAAAGTCAGGAGAGCAAAACTTTATTACCTGCGGGACAGAGTGGGAAAAAGAGCCAAAATCAAGGAAGACATCAATGCAAAAAAATAATTCACAGGAAGAAAGAGGACAATACGTCCTCTTTCTTAATATTTGAGAAGCCGAGCTGTTTGAATTCTTTCAGAAAATAATGCGGGTTTGGAGATGATTCAAT
This sequence comes from Clostridiales bacterium DTU069, assembly GCA_001512485.1. Classification (GTDB taxonomy): domain Bacteria; phylum Bacillota; class Clostridia; order DSM-8532; family DSM-8532; genus DTU069. The sequence continues at coordinate 65,685 of LFRV01000079.1, forward strand.
GAATATTCAATGGTTTCCGGGTCATATGGCTAAAACAAAGCGTATGATAATGGAAAATATAAAAATGGTGGATATCGTAATAGAACTTCTCGACGCACGGATCCCAATAAGCAGCCGGAACCCTGACATTAATGAGATAACGGCAAACAAACCCAGGATTGTTGTGTTTAATAAGAGCGACCTTGCAGATCCCGATAAGAATCGAATCTGGAAACAGTGGTCCGAATTAAACGGGATTGACGCTGTAAATGTAAATTCACTGACAGGGGACGGGATAAAAGAACTTAAACTGAAAATAATGGATGTTATGAAACCGAAGCTTGAGGCGGCAAGCAGGGTAAGGATAAGGCGCCCTGTCAGAACCATGGTCGTCGGTGTTCCGAATGTCGGCAAATCGGCTTTTATAAACAGAATATCGGGCAGGGCTGTAGCGGTTACCGGGAACAGGCCCGGCGTGACCCGGAACAAGCAGTGGGTTAGAATAAACCCGGAAATACAGCTCATGGATACTCCCGGTATTTTATGGCCTAAGTTTGACGATGAATTAACCGGAATTCATCTTGCTTTCACAGGGGCGATAAAAGACGAGATTGTTGATGTTGTCGCTTTAGCGCAAAAGCTTGTCGAAGAACTTTCAGTTCTGTATCCCAACCAGTTAAAAAAAAGATATAAACTTGATGATATTGAAGGCAGATCAGGAGCGTCCATTCTTGAAGAAGCGGGAAAGAAACGGGGCTGCCTCGCCGCGGGCGGTGAAGTTGACTATTTCCGCATTTCGAATACAGTGCTCGACGAGTTCAGGGCCGCGAAAATCGGCAGGTTTACTCTGGAACTGCCGGAAAAGGGGGATGACATTGGATAATAGGCTTACAGTGGCCGAGATAACGAAGAGAGCCCGGGAAATGCCGGTCGAACAGGCCGTTGAATGGCTGAATCGTTTGAAACATGAATACGGCATGCAGGTTGACAAGCTTGCCGATATATATTTCAGAAAGCTTCAAAAAATTAACGATGAAAGGAAAAGACTTAAAGAGATGTCCCGTTATGAAATCCTTGCTCGCAGCAGCGGCTTTATCAATATCGCAGGGATAGACGAAGCCGGCAGGGGCCCGTTGGCGGGACCCGTTGTTGCGGCTTGCGTGATGCTTCCGGAGGACATGACAATAGACGGGCTTGACGATTCGAAGAAACTTACCGCTTCTAAGAGAAATAAACTTTTCGATATTATTATCGAAAAAGCGGTCGCATATGGAATTGGAATGGTACAGCACGATGAGATCGACAGGATAAACATTCTTAACGCGACGAAAAAGGCGATGATGATTGCGGTTTCGAACCTGCCTGTCAAACCCGATTACCTTATAGTTGATGCAGTTAAATTGCCGCTGCGGATTGAACAGCTTTCCGTTTGCAAGGCGGACAGTCTCAGTGTTTCGGTCGCTGCCGCGTCTATCATCGCAAAGGTTACAAGAGACATGTGGATGGAACGGGTACATGAGAAATACCCGCAGTATGGTTTTGATCGGCATAAGGGCTATGGGACCCGGCTGCATATTAATGCGATAAAGAAATACGGCCTCTGCCCGATACATAGAAAGAGTTTTACGGTGAAATTGACGGACGGTGCGTTATGAGAATTTCCGATGCTGCCTCAAACGAACTTATTAAGCTGCTGTCACTGTATACAAATAACATTTCGGTAGGTGATACAATAACCGCTCGCGTTATTACGGTTGAAAGCGGTATTTTACTGCTGCAGCTTTCTGACGGCGGAAATATAAAAGCAAGCGTGCAAACTGACGCTGAATACAATTCCGGTGATGTTCTTAAACTGGAGGTAACCGGTATAAAACAGGGCCAGGTGTACGTAAAAGAACTGGAACACAAACAGGCGGCCCGGTCTGAAGCTTACGCGTGCGATCCCGTGTTAATACTTAAAGATCTGAAGTTACCGGTAAACAAAGAAAGCGTTGAAGTAGTAAAAATGATGCTTGATATGGATTCCGAGCCGGAAGCCGGCCTTATCGAAAACGCTTTGAGGCTTATTAATGAAAAAAATATATCTGATCCCGGGCAAGCGGTGCTTTTAGCGCTGAATGGCATGGAAAACAGCGAAGAATATTTTCCTTTGCTTGACCGGTTTGCGGCGGGAGAGTTCAATTTTATAGACAAATGGCAAAATCTTGAGGGTCTGATCAGGCAATCCGGAGAAGAAACACTTAACCATTTGGTACAGGAGTTTTTACTAAATGAATCGATACAGGAAAAGGATATAAGTGCCCGGGTTAACGAAATTAATTACATGATACGGCACGATTTACCGAAGGGCCGGACTATAACCGAAGAGATCGTAAAAAATATAATTTTTAAGCTGTCGTTTGCTGAAACCGGAATTGATCCGGAGTCAATTGGTATGGATGATGACATAACAGGTGGCATGATTATGAATAACGCCTCACGGTTTCTCCCCGGTTTCGATTCGCTTCCGGAGCCTTCCCGGGAAACTATTGCCAAAATTATAAAAAGTATTTTTAATGAAATCCGGAATGAAACAGCTATTAAAGAACCGCAAAACGGAACTGTTTATCCGCGCACGAAAGCGGAAATGGAAAATATTACGGCAAGATTCATGCCGCTGCTTTCCAAAAATATGCTGGAAGATGCTGAAGAGCGGCTTTTACCTGAAATTGACAAATGGATCGATGATATAGAAAAAAAGATCGCGGTATTAAAAAAGGTATTTGCTGCCGCTGACAGGCCGGACAATGAAAGGGTAATGCCGGCTCTTCGCGAAATTGAAACGGCGGTCAGGTTTTTTCACGACATTCGATCATATCAGGTTTTTGTGCAAATACCTGTTATTTTACGCGAAAACACAACTTTGGGCGAATTATATATAATGAAACGGAAGGGAAAACGCGGAAAAATAAAGGCGGACGATTTTTCGCTGTTTCTTTCCCTTACGACGCAGTATATCGGGGTTATCGATGCGTTTATACATGTGCGCAGCAGAAATGTTTTAATTAAGATAACGGTTGACGACGAGAAGTATTTTGATATTTTAGCCGGGCAGCACAAGGCTCTGTACGAAGGACTTAAGGGAAAAGGATATAATTTGTATGAGATAAAGCATGTTTTGAGGGACGAGGGCATAAATATTCTGAATGCCGTTAAAAAAGCTTCGGAAATTATAATTGATAACAGAAAAATTGATTACAGGGTTTGATTCATATGGGGAAGAAAGATATAAAAAAAGCCGCGGCACTTTCATACAGCCCGGGAAATGATTCCGCTCCGAGAGTGGTAGCGTCCGGGAAAGGCTTAATCGCGGAAAAAATATTGGAAAAAGCAAAAGAGAAAAAGATACCTGTATATGAGGATGAGCACCTGGCCGATACCCTTGTTAATTTGAAATTAGGTTCCGAAATACCCATGGAACTGTACGAGGTGGTTGCGGAAGTGCTGGCTTTCATAAGCCGCGTCGATGAATCGGCGGGAAGAAAATTCGGCAAAATCATGTAGGAAATAACGCGTACCCGGGTTTCATTGCTGTCAACGCGGATGATACGTAAATTTTCTGAAAGGTTAATATATATGGATCGAAGGAGAATGGGGCAACTCGGCGAAAAACTTGCCGCCGATTACCTGAAAAAGAATAACTGCCGGATTCTTGAAAACAATTACAGGGCAGGACGGCTTGGGGAAATAGATCTTGTTGTTTCGGATAACTCAACGATATCATTTATTGAAGTCAAAACCCGGACCGGAAAAAAATACGGCACACCCGCCGAGGCTGTCACATACGCTAAACAAAAGACAATACGCCGCGCAGCGATGTGCTTTTTGAAGGAAAAAGGGCTTGTTGACAGTCCGGTAAGGTTTGATGTGATTGAAGTTATGCTTGCAAAAGACGGGAATGTTTTAAGCATAAGCCATATAAAAAACGCATTCTGACAAATATATCCCCGGATTACACACAGGATTTTAAAACAAAAGGAGGACCGTTATGTTTATTGCCGATGGACACTGTGATACACTGACCGAGGCAGTCGAAAAAAATACGAGCCTTGTTGAAAATACCCTTCACTGGGATATATCAAGAGCTTCATTGTATGATGGCTTTATCCAGGTCCTTGCCATTTTCCACGACCGTGAAAAAATGAAACCGTCCGTATCCCGGGTCGAATATTACGCAAAAAAAGCCGAAGCTGTTGCAAATCAGGCTGCGAATTTCGTGCTCGCAAAGGACGCCGGACATATTAAAAAAGCAATCGACGAACGTAAGGTATGCGGTATATTGGCGGTTGAAGGAGGAGACTGCCTTGACGGAAAAACCGAAAATTTACGGAAGCTTTATGATATCGGAATAAGGATTATGACGCTTACATGGAACAACGCAAACGAACTTGGGGATGGATGCGGTCAAACGCTTAACGGCGGGCTTACCCCTTTTGGCAGCGAAATAGTCGGATTGATGCAGGATATCGGAATGATTGTCGATGTCTCGCATGCCGACGAGAAGACATTCTGGGACTGCATTGAAGAATGCCGGAAGCCAGTAATTGCGTCCCACTCAAACGCGAGGGCGGTTCATGATCATCGCCGGAATCTTTACGATGATCAAATACTTGCAATAGCGAAAACAAATGGCGTAATAGGCGTTAATTTTTATACCGAATTTGTCGGACCTCCAAAAAAGAATGATGTAAACGGATTAATACGGCATATTGAACATATATGCGCTGTCGCCGGAGAAGACACTGCGGCGTTAGGAGCCGATTTTGACGGTGTCGAAAGCCTTCCTGAACAAATTCGCGGCGTGCATGATCTCGATGTTCTTTTTAACAGCCTCGCACGCCTGAATTATTCCGACAGCATAATCAGAAAAATAGCGGGGGAAAACCTGCTTCGTGTTTATACCGATGTTCTGTAGAAAAAATGCGGTTGATAAAGCCGGACCGCTGCTTCGTTACGGCAGGAAATGGAGATAATAATACATATGCGGAATACTTGCGCATTAAGGGGTGAATAGATGGACAAAGCGCGGGATACGGCGCTGAAAGCGCTGATAGAAATAGAAACAAAAAAAGCATATTCAAACCTTGTGCTGAAAAAACTACTGCGCAGCAAAAGCCTTGACGCGAGGGACAGGGCTTTTGTCAGCGAACTGGTATACGGCACGGTATCGCGCAAGCTGACGCTTGACTGGATTATATCGCAGTTTTCGAAAACGAAGCTGAAAAAAATATCGCTGCGTGTTCTTTCAATTCTCCGTCTTGGAGCATATCAGATCATGTTTTTGGACAGGGTTCCGGACTCCGCCGCGTGCGATACATCGGTGGAGCTCGCGAAAAATTATGCAAAAGAGTCAAGTGGTTTTGTAAACGGGATATTGCGCAATATTTCCCGAAACAGCGCAGAGATCCGTATGCCCGAAAATACCGGTTCGGCCGCATATGAACTTTCGATAAAGTATTCTTTCCCCGACTTCCTTGTTGAAAATTGGCTTAACGAATACGGACGTGAATTCACCGAAAAAATCCTTGAATCACTGCTTACGCGACCGGATTTTTATGTCAGGGTCAATACGCTTAAAACAACCCCCGAAGCTGTAATTGACGAGTTGACGGCAGAAGGTTTCGAAGTTCTGCCGGGACGCTTCTTGAATGAAGCATTGATTATCAGAAACATATCGGATATATCCAGCCTTAAGGCGTATGCCGAAGGGCGGGTAACGGTGCAGGATGAAAGCTCAATGCTAGTTACGAAGGTTCTCGACCCTAAGCCCGGTGAAAAAATACTTGATGTTTGCGCCGCGCCGGGAGGGAAGTCGACGCACATCGCTGAACATATGAAAAACGAAGGCTATATTGTCGCGTGGGATATTCATGAGCATAAATTGGATCTGATACGGAACAATGCGCGAAGGTTGGGCGTCAATATAATAGAACCGGCGTTGAGGGACGCGCTTGAACCTGTAAATGAACCGGAAGGCAAATTTCACAGGGTTCTCGTCGACGCGCCCTGTTCCGGAACGGGAATTATAAGAAGAAAACCGGACATAAAATGGCACCGGAGACCGGAAGATTTTGGTAATTTGGTTGAGATACAGCAAAAAATATTGTATAATGCGAGTAGATATGTAATGCCGGGAGGAGTGCTGGTTTACAGCACTTGTTCGCTCGATCCGAGGGAAAATTCGGCAGTTGTCAATGCGTTTATCAGGGAAAACACGAATTTTATTCCGGAACCGATCAGCGGTATGCCCGGTATTATCGGAGATAAAAAAGAAGCAGCGGGAGGAATGCTGAACCTGTTTCCACATATTGACGGAACGGATGGTTTTTTTATCGCAAAACTTAAGAAAAACAAATGACAAGGCCGGGGATGAGGCTGGTTTTTATATGGATAAAATAAATGTGCTTGATTTTGATATCGATCAATTGAAGACTGTTATTAACGAGCTCGGCGAACCTGACTATAGAGCAAAGCAGGTGTGGGAATGGGTTTACAATGGTGCCGGACGTTTTGATGAAATGACAAACCTTCCGAAATCATTCAGAAACCTTTTAAACAGCCGGCTTTACATCGGAGATATCAGAATAGCCGAAAAACTTGTATCCGGCAGAAACGGAACGGTAAAATACCTGTTAGTTTTGCCTGACGGCAAAGTTATTGAGAGTGTTCTGATGAAATACCGTTATGGAAACAGCGCCTGCCTGTCAACCCAGATTGGATGCAGAATGGGATGCCGGTTTTGCGCTTCGGCAAAGCTTGGTATTGACCGCAATCTCACCGCAGGAGAAATGATGGCTCAATTTATCGCGATGCAGAAAGACTGCGGTGAAAGAATAAGCCGCGTAGTGCTGATGGGTATCGGGGAGCCCTTTGACAATTATGATGAAGTTGTCCGGTTTATGCGCCGTTTAAATCAAAAGGACACTTTCGGCATCAGCTACAGAAGAATGACTGTGTCCACTTGCGGTCTTGTACCGGAGATTAACAGGTTTTCATGTGAGAATATGCCGGTTAATCTTTCTATTTCCCTTCATGCGCCGAATGATGAAATAAGACGCAGGATAATGCCCGTCGCAGCAAGGTATTCAATTGACAAAATCCTGTCGGCGTGTAATATTTATATTCGAAAGACCGGAAGAAGAGTTACTTTTGAATATATACTGATTGACGGCGTCAACGACCGGGATGAACATGCAATTGAGTTGGCCGAAAGAATTTCGGGACTGTTATGTCATGTTAACCTGATTGCGCTTAACGCCGTGGAAGGTGCGGACTACAAGAGAAGCGGAAGAGAAAGGACGGAAGCCTTTAAAGATATTCTGGAAAGGTACGGGATACCGGTTACGGTACGCAGGGAACTGGGGGATGACATATCGGCATCTTGCGGGCAACTGCGTAAAAAATCCATTGAAAGTGACGGGATGGTGGATTAGCTTTGGAATATGCAGCTATCAGCGACAAAGGGATAATTCGTGAACAGAATGAGGATTCTTGGAATATTGTTCTTGACCTGAATGGGAATCCCCGGGCGTTCATAGTGGCCGACGGCATGGGAGGACACCGGGCAGGGGATGTGGCGAGCAGGATGGCTGTAGAAATAATTTCCGAAGAAATCAGCCGCTTTATTGAATCCAGCAATACCGGCTCTTCACTGTTCATGGTTTTTGAAAGGGCTGTTTACAAAGCCAATGACGAAATATACCGGTATTCGCTGGAATGCCTGGACGGTGCAAGTATAGGAACAACCCTTACCGCAGGTATTATTGAAGGAAATTTATTTACTATCGCGCATATCGGCGACAGCCGGTTCTACATAGTCCGCGACGGAAAAATTAAAAAGCTAACGAGAGATCATTCATTTGTAGAAGAATTGGTTGAAAAAGGCGTACTTGCTCAGGAAGAAGCAAATAATCACCCTTTGAGACATCAGATAACACGGGCTCTTGGATATGAGGAACAGATACAGGTTGATTTTTGCAAAATTGAAGTAAAAAAACGGGATATTTATTTGTTCTGCACAGACGGCCTTACAATGAAAATTTCATCATCGGAACTGCTGTCAACACTTTTGCAGGAAAAAACACTCGATGAAATTCTTAAAAGCATGGTGGAACTTGCAAACGAACGCGGCGGGGATGACAATATAACTGCAATTGCCATAAGAGTATAATGTGTTGAACATATCGAATTCGAGGTGCGGGAATGACTGGAAAAGTTCTTAATAACAGATATGAACTTGTTGAAAAAATAGGGACAGGTGGCATGGCAGATGTGTATAAGGCACGCTGCCGTGTTTTAAAGCGGTGGGTTGCCGTTAAGATATTAAAAGATGAATTTGTGAACGACGAGGAGTTTTTAGAGCGTTTTGAGAGAGAGGCATATGCCGCGGGAAGCCTGAATCATCCGAACATAGTGTCCATTTATGACGTAGGCAGGGACGACAATATCCACTATATTGTCATGGAATATGTCGATGGAATTACGTTGAAGGACTATATTCGCCAAAACGGGGCTTTGCCGTGGGAAGAAGCTGCCGACATCGCGATCTCGATACTCAGCGCGCTTCATAAGGCTCATAGGCACAATATTATCCATAGGGATATAAAACCACAGAATATACTTTTAACTTCCGATAATGTACCGAAAGTATCCGATTTTGGTATCGCACGGGCGGCGACAACCGCGACCGCGACAAGAAAAATCGATACTGTCGGGTCTGTCCACTACGCTTCGCCGGAACAGGCAAGGGGCGGTTATACCGATGAAAAATCCGACATTTACTCTGTCGGCGTCACCCTTTTTGAAATGGTTACAGGCCATGTGCCTTTTGATGCCGACAATCCCGTTACGGTCGCATTGAAGCAGATAAATGACGAACCGCCGAAACCGTCGGACTTTGTCCCGGAACTTCCCGAGACAATTGATAATATTATCCTCAGGGCAATGAGGAAATCGAAATCGGAGCGCTATGACAGCGCCCTTCAAATGATAGCGGAACTTGATCACATGAAAAAAGGCGAGCTTGGCGAAAATTACTCCAATAATTGGGATACCCAGTTTGCCACGCGCGTAATTATGAATACGGAGGAAGAAGCCTTGGCAGGGAAAAAAGATAAAAAAAATAAAAAAGACAAAAAAAAGGACAGGAAAGACAGCGGTAAACCTAAAAAAAGCCTTGGTGTAGCCGCTTTATACGTGGTTTTGCTCGGCGCGATTATAGGCGCGCTATGGCTGACATATGTCCATGTAATAGGCCCGTTTATAGCGACGATTCTCGAACCTAAGAATCCTGATGTCGAACTGAAAAATTATGTAGGTATGACTCTTGATGAAGCTATAACCGATTTAACGATGCTGAATATCCCGTTTGAAGAACCTGTTTATGAGTATCACGACACGATAGAAAAAGGCATTGTCATGGAGCAGAGCCCCGCAGCGGGAATGGAAGTAAAAACGGGTACGGACGCGATGACAAAGGTTAAGCTTGTCGTAAGCAACGGGAAACAGGAGGTCGAAATACCAAAAGACCTGAAATTTGCGGATTTTCTTGAAACGATGATTTACTTAAGAGACGAATTGAAACTAAAGCCTGTTGAAGTTGCCGAATACAGCGATGAAGTCGCGCTCGGAAGGGTAATAAAGACAGAGCCCGAAATGGGTTCGATTGTCCAGGTGGGCAGCCAGGTCAAAGTTTATAAAAGCCTTGGGCCCGAGCTTGAATTTGTCACCGTTCCCGATTTATCCGGATGTACGTATGACGAGGCAAAGCATTTACTGCTGTCGCTTAATCTCAGCATCGGCAGGATATTCCCTGAAGGCAGGGATGGTTACAAGGGACTTATTATCAACCAGGAACCGAAACCTGGTGATACGGTTAAGGAACTGACGCCTGTAAATATATACTTCCAGGATGAACAGACGCAGGCAACCGGCGACGGGGGCGAGAGCGGTTATGTAAGCGTGCCGGGCGATGTGCGCATCACCGAGCATATAAATCTTCCCGACGGCGGACAGTTCGGCGATACGATATTCCTGGAAGTCTACACGTTTTACGAGAAAACAGGGGAAGAAACGCTGCAGCTAAGGGTTAACCTCAAAAAGACCGATTTTCCGAAATCTGTTCTGATACCCGTTACTCCGGGATACAAAACAACAATGAAGGTTTATATGGATAACAAACTGCAGTACCAAAAGGATATTTATTCCCGACAGTAGTGAAATGGAGGAGTGTTTTTGCCGGAAGGTCTGATAATAAAAGGCGTAGGAGGATTTTACCAGGTAGAAAGCAGGGAAGGCTTCTATGAATGCAGGATAAGAGGTATTTTCAGAAAAAAAGGAATAACGCCTTTGCCGGGAGACTATGTTGATTTCACGATAACTGATGATAAGAAAAAAGAAGGCTGGATCGAAGAGATCAGGCAGCGGCGGAATTTCTTCAACCGCCCGCCTGTCGCGAATATAAACAGACTGGCCGTCGTATTGGCGGCTGCACAGCCAGCTCCGGATTTCCTGCTTGCCGATAAATTAATTATGTCGGCTGTGCTTAATGATATAGAGCCGATTATTATAATAAACAAAACCGATCTTGTTGAATGCGGTATCGTTGATGAAATAGAAAAAGTATATATAAAGACTGGTTTTCCGATTGTAAAAATGAGCAAGATAACAATGGAGGGTTATGACTTACTGCGTGAAAAGCTGAAAGGAAAATGTACCGTATTTGCCGGACAGTCCGGAGTCGGAAAATCCACAATTCTTAACAATATGATATCGTCGTCGTTGATGGAGACGGGAGAAGTCAGCAAAAAAATTAAAAGAGGGAAGCATACAACGAGGCATGTTCAATTAATATCCCTTGATTGTGGAGGGTATGTAGTTGATACGCCGGGATTCAGTTTGGTATCTCCTGATGGAGTACATTATGAAGAATTGTCGTGGATGTATCCCGAGTTTGAAAAGTATCAGAGCCTGTGCAGGTTTAATGGGTGCAACCATATCAAGGAGCCCGGGTGTTCCGTTAAGAATGCCGTCAGCACGGGTGAAATACCCGAAACGCGTTATGAATGCTACAAAAGGATTTATGAGGAGTTGAAGGAATTACATGAAAAAAGATACGAATAACGGGATAATTATTGCGCCTTCCATCCTGTCGGCGGATTTTTCGTTATTGAAAGAAGCTCTCGATATGATAAAGGAATCAGGGGCGGATTGGGTTCACGTTGATGTAATGGACGGACATTTTGTACCGAATATAACTATAGGACCTCCGGTTGTTGAGTGCCTGCGCAGGGCAACCGATATGTTCCTTGATGTCCACCTTATGATAGAAGATCCTGATAAATTCGTACCCGACTTTGTTTCAGCCGGCGCCGACCTTTTAACTGTTCACGTAGAAGCGTGTAATCATCTGAACCGTACAATTCAATTAATTAAAGAATACGGAATTAAAGCGGGAGTATCACTCAGCCCGGCGACTCCGCTCGCAAGCATTGAATATCTTCCGGAACCCGTTGACATGATCCTTTTAATGACTGTAAACCCGGGCTTCGGAGGGCAGTCATATATTCCACAGATGACCGGAAAAATAAGAAAGCTTCGTGAACAGCTTAATCGTGATGGCAGGAACATAGACATTCAAATAGACGGCGGGATCGGCACGGACAATATTAAAGAAGTTACATCGGCGGGAGCCAACATAATAGTTACGGGCTCGGCCTTTTTTAACGCGCCGGATCCGGCATTGTTTATAAAGCAGCTTAGAGACTTAGCGGCTTTTGCTTCTCAGGGAGAAAAATAATGAATGCTTTGATCATTGGAAACGGGAATTTTGAATCGGGCGATACCTTTATTGAAACGGTAAAGCTGTCGGATTTGATTGTTTGTGCCGACGGCGGTGCGCGCCATTTATATAGTCTGGGAATAAAACCCGATGTGCTTGTCGGTGATTTTGATTCGATTCCCCGCGATATTCTTGAAGAGTACAAAAAATCCGGTGTGGAAATTATAAAATATCCTGTCCGAAAAGACATGACGGATGTGGATTTGGCGGTTGAATGCGCCGTAAGCCGCGGCGCCGGGCGCATATTTATTGCCGGGGCATTTGGAACAAGAATTGATCACACCCTTTCAAACCTTATGCTTTTGCACCGGATTTTGGATTCAGGTCTCGAAGGGGTTCTTTTTGATGAAAAAAATACCGTTTATCTTATTGACAACAAAATAAAAATAAAAAGAAAAGAAAACTATAAGTTGTCTTTACTGCCGGCTGCTCCGGTTGTTGAAGGAATTAATACGGGCGGGCTTGCCTATCCGCTGACTGACGCGGTAATGAAGATGGGAACGACTGTCGGGATCAGCAACGAATTTACATCGGATGAAGCTTCGGTGAGCGTACGAAAAGGCCGGCTGTATGTTATTTTATCAAAGGACTGATCTGATAAAATTCATTTCAGTTGTCACACATTATAAAATGCTTTATACTTTAAAACGTTGATATTATATCCCGGGAGGTTTGGCGTGAATAAGGCACATCAGGATATGGGAGAAAAGAAAATTCCGGCGCTGCTTCTGGAACTTTCACTGCCGGCGACTGTCGGAATGCTTGTAAATGCCCTGTATAACCTGGTCGATACGATTTTCGTAGGCAAGGGTGTTTCAAGCAACGCTATAGGTGGATTGACCGTAGCGATGCCTCTTCAGATGATCATTACGGCATTCGGCTTTTTAGTAGGTGTAGGATCGGGTTCTCTCGTTTCACGGAGCCTTGGAGCCGGTGATAATGAACGCGCGTACAGGGCGGCCGGAAATGCGTATATGTCGGTTACAATTATAGCTGTAACAGCCGTTGCGATAGGTTTCCTGTTCCTCGACAATTTCCTGATTCTTTTCGGCGCGACCGAAACTCTTTTGCCGTACGCGAGGGAGTATTTATCCATTATTCTGATAGGAAGCGTCTTTTTCATATTAACGTTGTGTTCAAACAATATTATACGCGCGGAAGGAAACGCGAGAATGGCAATGCTCATCATGATTTCCGGTGCAGTAATAAACATCGGCCTTGACGCGCTGTTTATATTTGCTTTCAGGATGGGTATCGCGGGCGCCGCATGGGCAACAATTATATCGCAGTTTTGCTCGTTTCTCATTGCCGTATGGTATATGGCAACGGGAAGAAGTTCGATAAAAATCGGGCTGCGTCATTTCAAGCCGGACTTTAGTGTATTGAAAGAGATTTTCGGCGTCGGCACCGCAGCGTTTATCCGTCAGACTTCGGGAAGCGTGGTTTCAATAGTTGTGAACAACGCTTTAAAAATATACGGTGGAACGGATGCGATAAACGTTATAGGCATATTTAACAGGCTCAGCATGTTCATGCTTATGCCCGTGTTCGGAATCGTGCACGGAATGCAGCCCATTATGGGTTACAATTACGGCGCAAAAAAACCGAAGCGCGTTATGGAGGTTCTTAAGCTGAGCATGATTTCGGCGACAGTAATCACTGCGATTGCCTGGGCAATGTCGATGTTTATACCCGACTTTTTACTGTCGCTTTTCGTAAGGCCGGAAGAGAAGGAAGTCATACTGTCTATCGGGGTACCGGCGCTGCGGACGCTTATGTCGGTTGTGCTGATAGTCGGGGTCCAGATTGTAGGTTCGGCGATGTTCCAGGCTTTGGGCAAGGCAATCCCTTCCATTGTTCTTGCTTCGATGAGGCAGATAATCCTGCTGATCCCGATGGTTATAATACTTTCTAAAATCGCGGGAATAACAGGGGTATGGATTTCGTATCCCGTTTCCGATGTTATATCGGTCTTTATTACCGCAGTATTGGTGCTGCGTGAGCTGAAAATTATAAGGAAGGATATTATCGAGCAGCCTGCTGCAGAGCTGCAATAACCGGCTGACGTATATGTGCCTCTTTCAAAAAAACAAAATCTAAAATCCGACGTTCCGTCATAATATATAAACGGAAGCATTAAATCGTGGAGAGCAGCCTTGCGTAAATGTTTTATTCTTTCGATAGACGGCGGCGGGATCAGAGGCATAATTCCGTCGATCTTCCTTGCGTCCCTGAAAGATATGCTGCAAAAGAGGAATATTAACGAGCCTTTCCACCGGATATTCGATTTGATTGCCGGGACATCAACGGGCGGTCTCATTGCTCTTGTCCTTAGCGTACCTTTATATAAGAAAGATGGGAATATTTACGATCCGGACGGCGGCGTAAAACCTCAAAACCTTCCGCTTTTGTATGAAACGCTGGGCAGCGTAGTTTTCCCCGGCAGCAGGCAAAAAGCAATCAAGGTTATAAGACAGCTTTTTACAAGCAAATACAGCTCGGAACCGCTCAGGAAAGTATTGTACGATATTTTCAAAGAATGCAAGGTTAAGCAGGCTTTGACCAATTTGCTGATTACATCGTTTGATATGAAAACAATGCAGCCTGTGTTTATTAAAAAAAGACCTGCCTTTGCGGGAGGAGATGAAGACCAGGATTTCTTTATGACGGATGCCGCGTTGTCAACGTCGGCCGTACCGACGTATTTCTCGCCGGCATATGTGAATAGCCTCGGGCAGAACGGTACGGATTTCTGTCTTGTCGACGGCGGGATTTTCTGCATTAACCCTTCGCTCAGTGCGCTTATCGAGGCCCGCAAGATATACCGGTGCGATGAATATGTAATTCTTTCACTCGGTACGGGTATAAGAACGGAGCAGTATAAAACCGAATCCATCAAAAGATGGGGGTTTTTCAACTGGATAGCGCCGTGGCTTAACGTCCCGCTTATAACGGCCGTCGGGGACGGGCAGAGGATCAGCACGAACCATATGCTGAAAAAGCTGCCGAAAGTGAACCTGTACAGATTTGACATTAATCTTGACAAGGGAAAAGGAGCAATGGACGACGGGAGTGATGAAAACCTGAACTACCTACGCGATAAAGCGTATGAAATGCTTTATCTGCACGATGAAGCTGCAAAAAACCTCGTGCGGGAGATAGCGCAGGCATGACCGCATCTATACGGTAACGCCCTTGCCTACAATTAACGGCCAGTTCGGGTCGCCGTTAAGCTGTTTCCCAAGGCTTATGATCACATTTTTATCAAGTATGCAGTTATCAAGCGACGCGTTCTCACCCACAATCGAGCCCTGCATAATTATGCTATTTTTAACTGTCGCCCCCTTTTTAATTTTAACGCCCCTGAATATAATGCTGTTTTCGACATGGCCTTCAATTATGCAGCCATCCGCTATAATTGAGTTTTTTACAACCGCTTCCTCGTTATACTTCGCAGGAGGTTCATCCTTTACCTTTGTAAAGATCTTACCGTTTTTTACAAACAGTTCATATCGGACGTCAGGGTTTAAAAGTTCCATGTTGGTCCGATAATACAGTTGAATTGTCGTTAAAGGCCTCCAGTATCCTTTGAATTCGTACGCGTATAAGCGCAGTTCGACCAGCTTCTTTATTAAAATGTCCTTTACAAATTCAAAATAGCCATGCGCGGCGCTGTCTTCAAGAAGGGAGATCAGAAGTTTTCTTTTTATAATATATATACCCATTGAAGCAAAATTGCTTTTAGGGTTTAAAGGTTTTTCCTGGAAATCAATTATGCGCTGTTCGCTGTCTCTTTCGATTATCCCGAGATGGGTAAGTTCTTCCTGGCTGAAATCGTGCATATACCGGCATGCTATTGTTATGTCCGCATCCTTGTCGACATGCTGCTCGAGCATGTCATTGTAAATCATGTTGTAGATCGCGTAACCCTGGTTAATAACGACAAATTCCTCATTACTGCGATTAAGAAAGGTAAGGTTACTGTACATAGCGTCGGCCGTTCCCCTGTACCACCCGGAACTGTATTCGGACAGATACGGCGGGAAAATAAAAAGCCCGTCGTTCTTTCTGTCGAGATCCCATTCCTTCCCCGAACCGAGATGATCCATAAGTGAGCGGAAATTGTACTGGGTTGGTATGCCTATATTTCGAATCCCCGAATTTACCATGTTTGAAAGCGCAAAATCAATCGCCCTGTATTTCCCGCCGAAAGGCACCGCCGAGATTGAGCGTTCGAGTGACAATTCTTTCAACCTGTTGTTTTTACCTCCGGTTAGTATTATGCCCATAGTGTTATGCACCGTGCTCATCTCCTTTCATTATGAATGAACCCGATGGAATTTCGGAAGATGTGAAATCGTCTGCGGTAACATGGTTGTCTATAGCGACATTGCAGCCTATAACCGTATTATCGGGTATATATGAGCAGGAACCGATTACTGTGATTTCAGTCTGGTAAACCTTGCTGTTATACCTGCTTTCGGCATATTCGCCCGTGCCCGTTGCGACATTTGAGCCAATCGTTGTTTTTTCGCCTACGATTGTACGGCGAATATGTGAGCATGATTTTATAACACTGTTTGACATAATAATGGAGTCTTCAATGAGAGCGTTTTTCTCAATGACGACGCCCGGGAAAATAACGGAATTTTTAACATGCCCGTATATCATGCATCCTTCCGCAATGATTGAGCGCGTGACATGGCCGGTATCGCTTATATAATGCGCGGGTTTTACAGGATTCGGCGTATAGATTTTCCAAAATGGGTCAAACAGGTTGAATTGAGGCACCCTTGTGACGAGATCCATGTTCGATTCCCAGTACGACTGGATAGTCCCGACATCCCGCCAATAGCCGGAAAACGGGTATGCCCATATATTCCTTTTTTCCTGCACTAGCATCGGTATAATGTTTTTACCGAAGTCGTGATCGGATTGTTCATTCTGGTGATCGGAGATAAGGAGTTCTTTAAGCACCGGCCATTTGAACAGGTACACTCCCATAGACGCGAGCGTGCTTTTCGGGTTTGCCGGTTTTTCGTCGAATTCGTATATTTTCCCGTCATCGGTGGTGCTCATTATTCCGTACCGGCTTGCTTCGTCGGGTTTGACGTTTATTACCGAAATGGTGGCATCGGCGTTGTTTTTTTTGTGATGGTCGAGCATCAGCGAGTAATTCATTTTATATACATGATCTCCGGAAAGAATAATAACATTTTCGGCGCCCTGTTCTTCAACGTAATGTATGTTTTGATATACCGCGTCGGCACTGCCGGAATACCATTCACCCTTCCGCTGTTTTGTAAATGGAGACAGTATCGTTACACCGCCGTCCATCCTGTCCAGATCCCACGGTTTTCCGATCCCTATATGATGGTTCAATTGAAGAGGACGGTACTGTGTAAGAACACCGACGGTATCGATTCCGGAGTTTATGCAATTACTCAGCGTAAAATCAATAATCCGGTATTTCCCGCCATACAAAACAGCGGGTTTAGCAAGAAGCTTCGACAGAACTCCAAGCCTGCTTCCTTCTCCTCCGGCTAAAATAAGGGCTATAATTTCTTTCGCCATTTTATCTCTTGCCTTCCTTCTTTTTTTAACGCGGTGGTCAATATTAGATTCCGAATAAATATACTCCGGCAAATCCACAAGCCGCCGGTTTTTATTCAAAAACCGGCCCGGAATCATATCATTCTATGTAAACACGCAGTTGTTTACCCGCTGAATCATATTTATATTACTGCTCATTAAATAAAATGCCCTTATTTATTAAAAAATAAAAATAAAACAAAATAATTATTGATTTGACAGGGTAAAATTTGTTATAATTGAATCAAAGTCAAAGAAAGTCAAAGTCGATGGAGGAGAATGGATGCAATACAGGGACTACTATAAAATCCTTGGCGTTGATAAGAACGCGACGCAGGATGAAATAAAAAAAAGCTACCGTAAGCTTGCGAAGAAATATCATCCCGACGCGAACCCCGGAGATAAAAAAGCAGAAGAGAAATTTAAAGAGGTTAATGAAGCTTACGAGGTTTTGGGCGATCCGGAAAAACGTAAAAAGTATGATAGGTTTGGTGTAAATTTCAGAAACGGCATGGATTTCGATCCGTCCCAGTTCGGGCATTATCAATATAGAACAACGAACAGCGGCTTTAGTGACTTTTTTAATATGTTTTTCGGAGACGGCGGGATAGATCTTGATGAACTTTTCGGCGGTATGCGCGGGTTCCGTACGGGTTTTTCGGGCGGACAGCGCAGCTTCCGCGGCGAAGATATCGAAGCCGAGATGCATATAACGCCGGAGGAAGGAATGGCCGGAAGTGAAAAAACTTTCAGTATCCGGACAGAATCCGGAGTAAAGACGCTTACGGTAAAAATACCGAAGGGAATTCCCGAAGGCGGAAAAATCAAGCTTACCGGTCAGGGCAATCCCGGAATAGGCGGAGGGCCAAACGGCGACATGTACATTGTTGTGCGCTTTAAAGAAGGGAAATATAAGCTTGAAGGGAATGACCTTATTCAAAAGGCGAATATATACCCCTGGGTGGCCGCTCTTGGAGGAGAAATAAAGATAGCGGCTCCCGATGGGCAGATGCTTGTTAAAATACCACCGGGCATACAAACCGACCAAAAGATACGCATTTCGGGCAAAGGATACGGGAAGCCCGGCGGCAAACGCGGTGATTTGTATTTATTGATTAAAATAATGAATCCGGGAGTATTGTCCGCCGAACAGCGGAAGCTGTATGAAATGCTGAAAAACACATAATAACCGCATCGGTTATTATGGCCCGTACATACCTATGCTGCTTATGGAATTATTCTGAGAGATACTTGGAAGGGGAGAGATAAATGAACTTCGAAAAATTTACTGATAAAGCACAGGAGGCTGTTGTCCAGGCACAGCAGTTGGCAATAAAATATGATCACCAGCAGGTTGACGGGGAACACCTGCACATGGCGCTTATCGATCAGGAAGATGGGTTAATACCAAAACTTGTACAGCTATGCGGCGCCGATCCCGGGCTTTTAAAAAGGGATTTGGAACAATTACTGGACAAGCTGCCCAGGGTTTACGGCACGAATGTCAATAATGTTTACGCTACGAGGCGCTTTAACCAGATCCTGATTAAAGCCGAGGACGAGGCAAAGCGATTCAAGGATGAATATGTCAGTGTCGAGCACATTTATCTTGTAATGCTTGCAGAAAGGGACACTCCGTCGAGCCGGCTGTTTTCAGCCTATGGCATTGATCGCGAGAAATTATTGTCAGCGCTTACCAAGGTACGCGGCGGCGAAAGGGTGACAAGCAAAAACCCTGAGGAAGGGTACGAAGCGCTTCAAAAATACGGCCGTGACCTTGTTGAACTTGCAAGGAGCGGCAAACTTGATCCGGTAATAGGAAGGGATCAGGAAATACGCCGCGTTATACGCATTCTTTCACGCCGGACAAAAAACAATCCTGTGTTGATCGGCGAACCAGGTGTGGGTAAAACCGCGATAGCGGAGGGACTTGCCCAGAGAATACTGAAAGGCGACGTTCCGGAAGGCTTGAAGGACAAGACCATATTCGCGCTTGATATGGGAGCTCTTATAGCCGGAGCTAAATTCAGGGGAGAATTTGAGGAGCGTCTGAAGGCGGTGCTTAAAGAAATCGCACAGTCGGAAGGCCGTATAATACTGTTTATTGATGAGCTTCACACAATTGTCGGCGCAGGCAGAACCGACGGTGCGATGGATGCCGGGAATATCCTTAAGCCGATGCTTGCACGCGGCGAGCTTCACTGCATAGGCGCGACAACGCTTGATGAATACCGCAAATATATAGAAAAAGATGCCGCTCTCGAAAGAAGATTCCAGCCGGTTATCGTGGATCAGCCGACGGTTGAGGATACGATATCAATTCTGAGAGGTCTTAAGGAGCGGTTTGAAATACATCATGGCGTACGCATTACCGACAATGCGATTATTGCCTGCGCGGTTTTGTCGAACCGGTATATAACGGATCGTTTTCTCCCTGACAAGGCAATAGACCTGATGGATGAAGCAGCTTCAATGCTCCGCATGGAAATTGACAGCATGCCGTATGAACTTGATGAAATAAACCGCAGGATAATGCAGTACGAGATAGAGCTCCAGGTACTGTCCAAAGAGGAAGACAAATCGTCGAAAGAAAGAATGGAGCAGATAAGGCAGGAGATCCAGCGGCTTAAGGAAGAGGCCGAAAACATGAAAGCGCAGTGGGAGATGGAAAAGAGCTTTATCCAAAAGGAAAAAATGCTGAAAGAGGAAATAGAGCAGGTAAAACGTGATATAGAAAAAGCGGAGCGTGAATATGACCTTGAAATACTTGCGAAATTGAAACACGGGAGGCTTCCCGAACTTGAAAAAGAGATGGAGGAATACAAAAGACGCCAGGCGAGTCTTGATACGCAACTGCTGAAAGAAGAAGTAACGGAACACGAAATAGCCGAAATTGTTTCAAAGTGGACGGGTATTCCCGTAACAAAACTCGTTGAGGAAGAGAAGGAAAAACTTCTGAACCTTGAAAACCTGCTGCATAAGCGGGTTGTAGGTCAGGATGAAGCGGTCAAAGCGGTGTCAGACGCGGTATTAAGGGCACGCGCCGGCCTGAAGGATCTTAGAAAACCGATAGGATCGTTTATTTTCCTCGGTCCTACAGGCGTAGGAAAGACCGAACTCGCAAAAGCTTTATCCGAAGCTCTTTTTGACAGTGAAGAAAACATGATCCGGATAGATATGAGCGAGTATATGGAAAAGCATTCGGTTGCGCGCCTTATCGGAGCGCCTCCGGGGTATGTGGGGTATGAAGAAGGCGGTCATCTTACCGAGGCTGTACGTCGTAAGCCGTATTCGGTTATTCTTTTTGATGAAATAGAAAAAGCCCATCCGGATGTGTTCCATGTGCTGCTTCAGCTTCTCGATGACGGCCGTCTTACCGACAGTCAGGGAAGAACTGTAAACTTCAAAAACACCGTCATTATAATGACATCAAATATCAGCAGCGGCATTCTTCTTGAAGCTATTTCCGAAAACGGGGAAATTCCCGGGGATGTTAAGGATGCCGTTATGGAACAGTTGAAGGCTCATTTCAGACCGGAGTTTTTGAACCGTATTGATGAAGTCGTTTTGTTCAGACCCCTGGGAAGGGACGACATGTACAAAATTATCGACTTGATACTGAATGAGCTTCGGATGAGACTGCAGGAAAGAGGGATAGGTCTTGACATAACAGAAAAGGCAAAGGATGTAATCCTGGAAAGATCCTATTCGCCCGCATACGGCGCAAGGCCGTTGAAGCGCTATATACAGAAAATTGTCGAAACCGAACTTGGCAGGAAAATCATATCCGGTGAGATCCGCGACGGAAATGCGGCAGTTATAGATGTGTCAGGCGGAGAACTGGTTTTTAACGTAAAGAACCTCCCGCTCTGATAGCGGTTTATCATAGATCTGCAGCCCCTGGTTCCTTTTTATGGATAGGGGCTGCATTTTTGTAAAAAATCCGTGGTCTGGTTCTATCCCGATATTTCGCCGGCTTTCTTTAAAGAAACTTTTGTTAGAATCGGCCCGATTAATTCATAGACAAATGTAGCAGACAAAACAACCGCGCGGATTGGTTGAGCATACATCGGCAGTCCCCGTGAAGCAATTAGTGAAAGCCCGATAGCAACACCGGCTTGAGGTATTAATGTCAGCCCAAGATACTTTTTGACTGTATCGGGAGCTTTCGTAATTACAGAACCATAATATGAACCAAAAACTTTTCCTACAAACCTGGTAACAATATATACAACACCAATTAAACCGACTTCAGGCAAAATTGAAATATTTAACCCGGCTCCTGAAACGACAAAAAACATGAGATATATCGGTGGTGTTACTCCATCGGCCAACGTAAAAATAGCCCTTGCGCTGTTGCTAATGTTAACAAGCACCGCTCCCATACTCATACATAACAGCAGCGGAGAAAGATTCATTACAGACGCAATTGCAGACGCAAAAAAGACAAAACCTGTGGTTATTATCAAACGGTTTGAATCCTTTTTAAAATATTTAAGAGGAAATGTGAACAAAAACCCCAGTAAAGCGCCTATTAGCAGTGAACCTACGATTTCAATAACTGGCATAACTATAGACATGGCCGCCGGGGTTTCTCCGGGATACTGCATAGAATTCACAATTGCCATTGAAAACCCGAATAAAATAATGGCTATTGCATCATCTATTGCCACAACGCTTAAAAGTGATTCGGTAACAGGACCTCTGGCGTTATACTGCTTTATTACCATAACCGTTGCTGCCGGAGCGGTAGCCGAAGCAATAGCTCCCAAAAGAAGCGCAATTTCAAATTCAACGCCAATAATAACCAGTGATACTGTCACCAAAACCGCAGCAAGTAATGCGGCTGCAGTTGCAATAATAATAACCATGTTTCCTACTTTCTTCAGATATGAAAGCTTGAATTCGGATCCAATTGAAAAGGCTATGAAAGCCAAAGCCATTTCAGATATAAGTTCAAGTTCTGAAACCAGGTCAGGAGATAATAATTTTAAACAGTAAGGACCCAGGATTATCCCTGCAAGAAGATATCCGGTAACATTTGGCAATTTAATAAGTTTTACAGCGCGGCCGAAAATTAACCCTGATAATAGAATCAAAGCCAGGTAAAATAAAACTGTAAATTTCATATTTTATTTTTCAATCCCTTCTGAATAAATAATAGGCACGGTGAACAAGACTGCCGTATCGGGTTTGGATATGTCGCCGATAACTTCATGGATAACAGCTCGGGCTGTTTCCACCTCTTTAGCATTTAAAGCGATAAAAATAGTTCTGCTTTCCTTTCGATCAGGATCTATATTTATCCAGGGCGAGCCAAAAATAGGCTGATGCTCCATATGACTTGCCAATTCCCTAATCATTCCTGTGCTATTTATTATTGTAGCACCGGTTATGCCTTTGTTTATAAACCCTTTTAAAAGGTCTTCAAGTTTCTCCACCTGATTAAGTACCAGCACCAATAACTGCATATACCGCACCCCCATTAAACGTAGTATGCATTATAAATAATACTACTATAAGAGCAGCAAGTCAAAAAAGTATTGATTTTACAGCTTTTTGTGTTATTATATTTATATATGAACAATTGTTCATATGTTATTGAAAAAGAGGTGAAATTATGAATGCTAAAAATGGGAGAATTGCGAGCTGTGATTGTAATTTAATACACAAGGAAACAGTAGAATATGTTGCCGGGAAAATGCCCGCGGATGAGAATTTATATGACCTTGCGGAACTTTTCAAGGTATTTGGTGACACAACAAGAATTAAAATACTGTGCGCACTGACGGAAGCGGAAATGTGCGTATGTGATATTGCCGCGCTGCTGAATATGTCACAGTCTTCAATATCCCATCAATTAAGGATTTTGAAACAGGCAAGGCTTGTAAGATACAGGAGAGATGGAAAGGTAGTGTATTATTCCATTGATGACGAACACGTAAAACAGATATTTGACCAGGGGCTTATCCATTTGAATGAGAAGTGATTAAGCGGAACACTGCCGAAACAGTGTTGATCGTTCCGGCTGCTTTCGCTGATGTATCACGGTGTGTTGAGATTGATAAGCACGATTGGTTTTGGCTTACTGTTGGGGGTTTTATTATGGAACAAAAATGTGATTTGGCTCTGGGAGGAACATACTGCGCAGAATGCTGCGCGGAAACGGAAAGGAAAAACAACTTAAAATTTGTCTCTGCCGCTTTTGGTGCGGCGGTGTATGTTTTAGCGCTTGCGATCCCGTTTTCTCCTGTATATCGTTTTATGCTCTATCTGACGGCTTATATGCTTCTTGGAGTTGAGGTTTTGTACAAGGCGGGAAAAAGTGTTGTTCAGGGGAAAATATTCAATGAGAATTTCCTTATGGGAATTGCGACACTCGGCGCTTTCGCAATCGGGGAATACGCCGAAGGCGCTGCGGTAATGCTTTTTTATCAAATCGGCGAATTTCTCCAGGAAAAGGCGGTAAACCGTTCGAGGCAATCCATAGCGGCGTTGCTCGATATAAGGCCGGAAAGCGCGAATGTAATTGAAAATGACATGATTGTAAACAAGCACCCGGAAGAGGTTTCAGTAGGCGAACTTATTCTTGTAAAACCCGGCGAGCGGATTCCTCTGGACGGTATTGTAACAAAAGGTCGTTCAAGTATTGATACATCCGCTTTAACCGGTGAATCGAACCCGAAAGAGGCGGAACCGGGAGCGGCGGTTTTTTCGGGAACAGTGAATTTAAACGGAGTGTTAACAATAAAGGTTAACAAATTATACCAGGATTCCGCCGTGGCAAAAATTCTGGATCTGGTCGAAAAGGCCGGAACAAAAAAAGCACCGGCGGAAAAATTCATAACGCGGTTCGCAAAGGTTTATACACCCGTTGTATTTGCTGCGGCAGTACTTTTGGCTGTTCTGCCTCCACTTGTTGTTTTAGTATTGAATTCGGGCATTATTGTGCCGGAAAAACTAATTCTGCCTGGTATACTATCGACTGGATCGCTGGATATTAGATCACTGTTTTTCAAGTGGATTTACAGAGCCCTTGTATTTTTAGTAATTTCATGTCCGTGTGCGCTCGTTATTTCTATTCCCCTAAGCTTTTTCGGAGGAATTGGCAGGGCTTCGAAAAACGGTGTTCTGGTTAAGGGCGGAAATTATCTGGATGCACTAAACCATGTCGGGACAGTTGTGTTTGATAAGACCGGAACGCTGACAAACGGTGTTTTTAAAGTGGTTGAAATTGTTTCATCGGGAAAGATGCGGGAAAATGAAATTTTATATCTTGCCGCATTAGCTGAAAGCTATTCAAACCATCCCATTGCAAATTCAATCGTAAAAGCCAATGGCGGGGTACCGGCTGACGGTATACTGGAACAGTATAGAGAAATTCCGGGGAATGGTGTGGCTGCTAAAGCATCCGGTAAAGAGATATTGGTAGGAAGTGCGGATTTTATGATGAATGAGGGAATTGAACCGCAAAATCCCGAAGTTCATGGTACCGCGGTACATGTTGCAGTAGACGGGTTATACGCCGGATATCTGATTATTTCCGATACGGTAAAAAAAGATTCAAAAGAAACTATACGGCAGTTAAAAAGGATGGGGATAAAGACAGCAATGTTAACCGGAGATAAGCATCATACCGCCGATAATATAGGAAATGAATTGGGCATTGATGAGGTATATTCGGAACTGCTGCCCGATGAAAAGGTTGAAATTCTGGAAAAGATTATAAAAAAAGAAGATAAAAATAAGAAAACATTATATGTCGGTGACGGGATCAACGACGCTCCGGTATTGGCGCGTGCCGAAGTAGGAGTGGCGATGGGTGCTCTTGGTTCGGATGCTGCGATTGAAGCTGCCGATATTGTCCTTATGACCGATGAGCCCGGGAAGCTGATTACTTCAATTGAAATTGCCGGAAAGACGGGAAAAATCGTATGGCAGAACATTATCTTTGCCTTTGCGGTTAAAATTTTGGTTCTCGTATTGGGAGCAGGCGGTATAGCTACAATGTGGGAAGCGGTATTCGCTGATGTCGGCGTTGCCCTGATAGCTGTTTTGAATTCGATAAGGCTTAATGGAAAAAGGCCATAACTGAATTAAATCTTTGAGAAACGGTATGAAAAAGAATCTTTTATTTTTATTTTTCATTATAGTATATCTAAAGTGGTAAGTTGTGGTAAAATGTGAATAAAAGTCCGATCCGCCTTTAACCGGAACTATGTTGTTTACCCCTTCGTTGAAACCGGATCGGCTATGAGAAAGTATTATATCTGTTATAAACCGGATCATTTTAATGGATATTTGGAGGAGTATAAAAGTGATGATAGCAGACAGGCTCAATTACGGTGATACCATAGGGATAATATCTCCCAGCAGTATAGCAGGCCCGGAAAAATACAAGCACGTCATATCTGTTTTAAATTCCTTGGGCTTTAAGGTTAAAACAGGAAAAAATCTTTATAAAAGCACATACGGTTATTCCGCAACGGAAATGGAAAGAGCGGAAGACTTAAATAACATGTTTTCCGATGCGGATGTAAAAATGGTTTTCTTCGGTGGCGGTGAAGGCGGAAATGAACTGCTCCCATATATTGATTTTGAAAATATAGCGAAAAATCCTAAAATAGTTTGCAGTTACAGCGATGGTACAACCATTTTGAATGCAATATATACAAAAACGGGATTGATTACATATTATGGCCAAACACCCGGGATTTTTAAGGATTTGCGATATTATGACTATATGCAGTTTACTTCCCATTTCATAGACGGATATGAAGGAAAGTTTGTAAGCAACAGTGAATGGCAATGTATTTGCAAAGGTGTTTGTGAAGGCATACTCATAGGAGGTTATTCGAGAAATTTTGCTTTGCTTACGGGCAGTGATTATTTTCCGTATGACAAAAAAGAACGGTATATTTTATTCCTGGAAGACCATGAAAAGTTCAGCGAACTCGATGAACTCAGTTCATACATATCACATATTGAACAAAGCGGTTTTATGCGAAATGTCGCAGGGCTAATTTTCGGTCATTATTCAGAAACGCCATATCCGGAATTGTTCCGGAGGCTTGAGCGGGCGGGGGAAAAACACAATATCCCCGTCGCGTATTGTGATGATTTTGGGCACGGAATAAACCACGCGATATTGCCGATTGGAAGTTTTGCGAGATTGGATACGGGCAATAAATCATTGTATATTGCGAAACAAAGATGAGTTTTTATTTCAGAGGGGGCACTTTGGGAGATAACGTCTCTATGATAAATGGTATTGAAGAATATTACCTGCTTACTAAACAACCGTGGGGAAAGATGTTTTATGATATGGTATGGGGGCAAATAAATATTCAAAACGATAAAACATGTAATATTCTGGATTTTGGCAGCGGATTTGGAATAACATCGGAACATTATTCGAAAAATCATAAGGTTATCGCAATAGAACCAAATCCGTTAATGCTGGAAAAAAGAACAAAAGGTGATTATGAGCAATTAGCGGGAGGAATAGAGCATGTCAGGGCTATGCCTGACAATTATTTCGACTTTGTAATATGCCATAATGTTCTTGAGTATTGTGAAGATCAGGGACGGATCTTTAAAGAGTTGGCGCGAGTGACAAAAAGCAAAGGCTATTTATCTTTGGTTAAACATAATAAGGAAGGCAAAGTATTACATACTGCGGTATTTAATGAAGATCCCCAAAAAGCGCTAAAACTATAAAAGGATATAAAGACCGACTTCAGTAAATCTTTTGGAGAAAGACATGTCTATAGTGAAGAAGATTTAAAAGAATGGACGGAAAATTCAGGTATGGTTATTAATAAAAAATATGGTGTGAGAATATTTTTTTCCCTAATACAAAATGATCGGGTAATGTACGATACCAATTGGTATTCGAACATGCTGGAGCTTGAAAGAGCGGTATCATAGGCTGAGCCTTTCAGGAGCATGGCATTCTTTCACCATTTAATACTGATGAAAAATTAACGCGGTGCATCCGTCCCGGATGCGTGGACTTGAAAATCAGAGTTTGTACGGATGATGAACTGGATTTACTGGCGGTTTTAAATAAGCAGTTAATTGAAGACGAACAGCACGAAAATAAAATGAGTGTTGAACAGCTTCGTGAAAGGATGAAAAAATTTATTAATTCCGATTACAAAGCCTATTTATTTGAAGAAAATTCGAAAACCATTGGTTACGCTTTGGTCGATCATACCAGACAACCTTTATACCTTCGGCAATTCTTTATCTGTCGGGATGTTAGAAGAAAAGGTTATGGAAGAACAGCTTTTAAAGAATTGTTGGATTTATTGAAAACTAATGTTATCGATATTGAAGTATTGTTATGGAATGTAAGAGGGATGGAATTTTGGAGGTCGCTCGGGTTTAAAGATCGCAGTATTTATATGAGATTTGATCAAAGGCAGATGAATTGATTCACCGGACCCGCAGTAAATCAGCAAAGGGGTATCAAATATTTCGGGAGAAGGATACATATGGATGAGAATTTACAAATCAACGCGGAACGTTTTATGGGTTTTGCTGCGATATATGATTATGCAAGACCGAAGTGCCCGGAAAAAGTTATTGATATTATTTTAAAATATATCGGGCGCAATCCGTCCGTTGTGGTTGATATCGGCTGTGGTACAGGCCTGTCAACATTTATATGGAGTGCAATAAGCAACGAAGTAATCGGCATAGATCCAAGCACGGATATGCTAAATACGGCGATACGGAATTCTGCCGGATATGGTAATGTAAGGTTCATTTCCGGTTTTTCAGACAATACGGGGCTCGAAGATAGTTCCGCAGATGTAATCACATGTTCGCAGTCATTTCACTGGATGAATCCGAAAACAACTATAAATGAAGTATCGAGGATATTGAAAGATAAAGGCGTTTTTGCCGCATACGATTGCGACTGGCCGCCGGTTTGCAATTGGGAAATTGAGAAAGAATACAATCGTCTTTTTGAAAAGGTAAAAGAGCTTGAGACAGTGAAGCCGGAACTTAAAAATAGTTTCAAAAGCTGGCCTAAAGACAAGCATTTACAGAATATTAACAATTCCGGGAAATTCCGGTATGTTAGGGAAGTAGTATTTTCAAACAGCGAAGAGTGTGATGCCGGGAGGCTTATTGCTCTCGCGTTGAGTCAAGGCGGTCTGCAGTCTGTCATTAAAGCCAGAATTGGCGAAATTGATCCGTACTTAAAAAGATTCATAGAAAGAGTGAACTCTGTCGTTGGAGATGACAAAATTACGATCGACTTTTGTTACAGGATGAGAATCGGCGTAAAATAGCGAAACTACCCGGTTTATAAATAATCTGCCGTCTTTGCAGACAGTTTTATATTAACTTTCTCCATAACATAAAGAAAATAGACTGTTTTTACCGTGCAATTGACAGTCCGGACTGAACTTGCAAAAGACAACAAAAAGGTTGTTCTTTGCAGTATATCTAACATAATAAGTTGTGGTAAAATATAAATATAAATAACCTGGATGGTTATAATTATGAATACTGTGAGGCTGCCGTCTGTGGCGGCCTCTGAATAAACCAAAAATAATATGTTGTCGACATTGATTTTAGAAAATTTAACGGATTAATTATATCAGGAAAGTGACTGATGATATGAAATGGGATTTTCTGGTGGATGAAGCGGTAAAAGTAAAGGAACACGCATATGTCCCGTATTCCGGCTTTAGAGTCGGAGCCGCTGTTCTGACGCACTCCGAAAAGATATATACGGGCTGCAATGTTGAAAATGCGTCCTACGGCGCCGCGATATGCGCCGAAAGGGTTGCGGTAACGAAAGCCGTATCGGAAGGAGAAACACTCATTAAAGCGATAGCCGTTACCGGCGACAGCGATGATATCGTTTTTCCGTGCGGAATATGCAGGCAGGTACTTACTGAGTTTTGCAATTCCGAAACGGTTATAATTTGCAGCAATAAAAAAGGCGAATACAGGGAATACAAAATGGAGGATATACTACCGCATCCGTTTTCGAAGGCAGACTTAAATATATAGCCTTAAAGGAATTTTAACATATACGACATATACGACAGTTCACAGCAGGAAGGGAGAGAGGTATGGCTTTCAAATCGGGTTTTGCAACAATTATCGGAAGGCCGAACGTTGGTAAGTCAACGCTGTTGAATCTTTTAACCGGTGAGAAAATAGCTATAATGTCTGCTAAGCCGCAGACAACAAGAACCGCAATAAAAACGGTTGTTACAACCGACGAATACCAGGTGGTTTTTATTGATACTCCCGGAATACACCGTCCTAAAAACAAGCTTGGGGATTATATGGTTAAATCCGCTATGTCTATGCTTGAAGGTGTAGACGTTATTGTGTATATGGTTGAAGCGACGGACAAAACAATAGGACACGGTGATTCAAAGATTATTGAAAGTCTTAAAGAGGTTAACACTCCTGTGCTTCTTCTTATTAACAAAATAGACCTTGTGGAAAAACCGGCGCTTTTGCCCCTTATTGATGCATACAGCAAAACTATGGATTTTGAGCAAATAATTCCTGTAAGCGCGATAGATGCTTTAACAAGAGAAATTGTCATGTCCGAGGTTGTTAAGCTGCTTCCCGAGAGCGAACCGTATTTTCCTGCGGATATGCTGACCGATCAGCCTGAAAGGGTATTGATCCAGGAAATTATCAGAGAAAAGATATTAAATCTAATAAGCGATGAAGTGCCGCATGGCGTTGGTGTAGAGATAATAATCTACAAGGAAAATGAAGAAAAAGACTTACTGGAAATTCATGCAAACATATATTGTGAAAAGGACAGCCATAAGGGCATAATAATAGGAAAAAACGGGGATATGCTAAAGAAAATAGGTACTTATGCCCGGCAAGACGCGGAAAACATACTCGGTAAAAAAATATTCCTGAAATTATGGGTAAAAACAAAGGATGATTGGCGAAACAATGATTATATCCTTAACCAGCTTGGTTACAAATAAAAGCCTTCCGGTTTGCAGCCATGCCAAACCACCCGCTGTTTTTTCATGTCCAATGTTTTGCCCTCTTGTAATAAAATGATTTTCAATGATATACTTATAAGGGCACTAAATACCATTTTATGCGCCTCCGCCGTGAGGCGCATGTTTGTGCGGCGGTGATTGCTTTACGATTGCATTTCCGGTTCCGATTCGCTGCCGGTGACCTGCAAACCTGTTTCAGCAAACGCCTGTGAAATCATTATTTGTTTTACTCAAGGAGGAAAAGATGAACAGAATTGGGTTTGACAATGAAAAATACCTTAAGATGCAGTCCCAGGAGATACTTGACAGGATAGCGCAGTTTGGCGGCAAGCTGTACCTGGAGTTCGGCGGCAAACTTTTTGATGACTATCATGCATCAAGGGTACTTCCCGGATTTAAACCTGACAGTAAGGTAAAAATGCTGTTGCAGCTTAAGGATAAAGCAGAGATAGTTATTGCGATAAATGCGGATGATATAGAAAAAAGCAAGAGGCGCGGCGATCTTGGAATTACATATGATCTTGACGTTCTACGCTTAATTGATGCTTTTCGCGAGAGCGGATTATATGTGGGAAGTGTTGTGATAACCCGCTACAGTTCGCAGTTTGCGGCTGATCAGTTCCAGAAGCGACTGGTGAATCTTGGAATAAAGGTTTACAAGCATTATCCGATTCCGGACTATCCGTCTAATATCCCGTTGATTGTCAGCGACGACGGATATGGCAAAAATGATTATATTGAAACATCACGCTCCCTTGTCGTTATTACTGCTCCCGGTCCGGGAAGCGGCAAGATGGCGATATGCCTTTCACAGTTGTATCACGATTATAAACGCGGAAAGCGCGCGGGATATGCGAAGTTTGAAACATTCCCGATATGGAACCTTCCGCTGAAGCATCCCGTAAACCTGGCATATGAGGCGGCTACCACAGATCTTAACGATGTTAATATGATAGATCCTTTCCACCTTGAGGCATATGGAGTGACGGCCGTAAATTACAACCGGGATATAGAGGTTTTCCCCGTATTA
Source organism: Clostridiales bacterium DTU069 (assembly GCA_001512485.1). Taxonomy (GTDB): domain Bacteria; phylum Bacillota; class Clostridia; order DSM-8532; family DSM-8532; genus DTU069. The sequence goes on from LFRV01000079.1 coordinate 97,174, forward strand.
AATGCCATTTTCGAAAAAATCGCCGGAAAATCGCCTTATAAAAGCCCTACCGATATGGGCGTAAACATGGCAGGCAACTGTATAATTGATGATGAAGCTGTATGCAGGGCTTCCGAACAGGAGATTATCAGAAGGTATTATAACACCCGCTGTGCCCAGCGCCAGGGTCTTGCCGAACGTGCAGAGGTTTACAGACTTGAGTTGTTGATGAACCAGTTGGGAATATCATCGAAGGATCGACCTGTTGTAGAAGCTGCTCTTCGCAGGGCGGAGGAAACAAAAGGACCGGCCGTGGCTTTGCAGTTGAATGACGGCAGGATTGTCACCGGAAAAACATCATCGCTGCTTGGTGCATCCGCGGCTCTTTTATTGAATGCTTTAAAGGAACTCGGTGGAATTCAGCATGATATACATTTGATTTCGCCAATCGTAATTGAACCGATTCAGGTGCTGAAAGTGGAACATATGGGAAATCGCAACCCGCGTCTGCATACTGATGAAATACTGATGGCTCTGTCAATCTGCGCCGCTACGAATCCAACTGCCGCGCTGGCACTGCAGCAGCTTCCGAAACTGCGCGGCTGTGAAGCCCATTCTTCAGTGATTTTATCAAGAGTAGACGAAAACGTGTTTCAGAAGCTTGGAGTTAATATTACCTGCGAACCTCAATATCAGACAAACAAATTGTATCATCAATAGTGACGCAATTTCCCTCGCTTTTTGTTGGTTCTATCTGGTGTACATAAAACATTCACAACTGCGGAAAATAATAAAAACAGAAAGAAGTGAGGGAAAATTTATGTTAAAGGATCTTGTCTGGCAAATGTTTAAAAATACCGGGAACATAGAATATTTTATTCAATACAGCAGGTTGAAAGAACATACTCCTGATTTTTATACGGAAGCAGGATCGGATATTGTATTGGATGGTGAAAAATGTCATACGTCAAAACCAGAGGGATGGTTGTCCGGGAAATAGAAGTCGGAGACTATGATAAACTGATTACGGTTGTTACTGATGATCTGGGGAAAATATCGGTTTCGGCAAAAGGTACCCGCCGCAGCGGGAACCGTTTTTCCGCCGGAACACAGGTTTTCTCATATTGCGAATGGGTACTTTATAAAGGGAAAAATACATACATATTGAATAGCTGCGACATTATCACATCATTTTACGAAATCAGAAAAGACTTATCTCTTCTCGCGTATTCGGCCCATATGCTTGATATACTTCAGGATACGACGTATGAAAACCAGCCTGCGAAAGAACCGTTAACCCTGCTTCTTTATGCATTGAACGCTTTATCCCGCCAAAACAGGGAGCCCGAACTTATTGTTAGGGTATTTTCACTAAAGCTGGTTCAGATAATGGGTTTTGCCCCGTCTTTGAACGGATGCCGCCTGTGCGGGACAAAAAAGATAGATGATATATATTTCAGCTTTGATAAATGCGGTTTTACCTGCGAAGAATGCAGGAAACAAACGAACGATGCGGTAAAAATAAAACTGGGCGCCGCGAAAGCGTTAATTTATGTGATATGCGCAGAAATAAAGGATGCGTTCTCGTTTAATCTTTCAAGCGATGCCTTAAAGGACTTTTCGGAGGTTGTGGATAAATACCTGGATAACTGCCTGGGAAAAAGATACCAAAAGCTATCGTTCCTGAAAGGCATAGAATGAAAATTTTCTCTTGTTTTACCGGACGGGTTGTGTTAGAATATAACGAGGCGCAAAATATCCCCGCTTTCGTAAGAGGCGGATGTAATAAATTGTTTGGAGGCTTGACAATGAATATTGCTGTAAACATTGTCCATATCATTATATGCATTGGAATTATCGCGGTTGTTCTGCTGCAGTCCGGGCGTTCGGCCGGTTTAAGCGGAGCTATTGCCGGTGGCGCGGAAACGTTTTTTGGAAAGAACAAGGGCAGGACAATAGACGCAATGCTTAGTAAATATACAGGCGTAGCGGCGATATTGTTTCTCATAACATCAATAGTGCTTACATTGCTGCTGAAATAACCGTATACTTAAATAAGACTGTACATGCTTAAGCCATGTACGGTTTTTTTATTTAAAAGCAAAAGAGCGGAATGGAAAGGAGTATTATGCGTCGTTTTAAGCTGAAATCCGATTACAGGCCTTCAGGGGATCAGCCCGAGGCGATTAAGAGCCTTGTCGACTCGATTAATATGGGCAAGAAACATCAGACGCTCCTGGGGGTAACAGGTTCGGGTAAAACTTTTACAATTGCGAATGTAATAGAGCACGTACAGAAACCTACGCTCGTGATAGCGCATAATAAAACCCTTGCGGCCCAGTTATGCCTGGAATTCCGCGAATTTTTCCCCGATAACGCGGTGGAGTATTTTGTGAGCTACTATGATTATTACCAGCCTGAAGCCTATATACCCTCTACCGATACTTATATTGAAAAGGACGCTTCGATAAACGATGAAATAGATAATCTCAGGCACTCGGCTACAGCATCGCTGTTCGAGCGAAGGGATGTGATAATCGTAGCAAGTGTATCCTGCATATACGGCCTTGGAGATCCGGAAGATTATACCGAATTAATGCTGTCATTGAGACCGGGAATGCGAAAGGACCGGGATGAAGTCATAAAAAAACTCGTGGACATACAGTATACCCGCAATCAGATAGATTTCAGGAGAGGAACTTTCAGGGTAAAAGGAGATGTGCTTGACATATTTCCCGCTTCTTCATCGGGAAGTATATTACGCGTTGAATTCTTCGGGGATGAAATTGAACGAATTACCGAAATAGATCCGTTAACCGGAGAAATAATAGGGATGAGAACGCATATAGCGGTATTCCCCGCATCGCATTATGCCACAACAAGAGCAAAAATGGAGCGCGCGATAAAATCAATCGAGGCTGAACTTGAAGAACGGCTGAAATATTTCAGGGAAAACGGCAAGCTTCTGGAAGCGCAAAGGCTTGAGCAGCGTACGCGCTATGATCTTGAGATGATGCGCGAGGTTGGGTTCTGTTCGGGCATTGAAAATTATTCAAGGCATATAAGCGGGAGAGCGCCGGGAACCGCTCCATATACATTAATTGACTATTTCCCTGAGGATTATCTTCTGGTTATTGACGAGTCTCATGTGACGATACCGCAAATAGGCGCGATGTACAACGGTGACCGTTCAAGGAAAGAAGCGCTTGTGGAATACGGTTTTCGCCTTCCATCCGCATATGACAACAGGCCGCTGATGTTTTCCGAATTCGAGGAGCGCGTAAACCAGGTAATTTATGTAAGTGCCACACCGGGCAAATACGAGCGCGAAAAATCGAAAACAGTTGTCGAACAGATTATCAGGCCAACAGGGCTGGTTGACCCCGAGGTTATAGTCAAACCCGTCAAGGGACAGGTTGACGACCTGATCGAACAAATTCGAATTTGCGTTGAACGAAATGAACGGGTTCTTGTAACAACTCTTACAAAAAGAATGGCGGAAGACCTGACAAACTACCTCAGAGATTTGGACATAAAAGTGCGTTACCTGCATTCGGATGTTGAAACGCTGGAACGGATGGAAATTATCAGGGATTTGCGGCTTGGGGTTTTTGATGTGCTCGTTGGAATTAATCTGTTGCGTGAGGGCCTTGACCTGCCTGAAGTATCCCTTGTGGCAATCCTTGATGCCGACAAGGAAGGATTTCTCCGTTCGGAAACCTCACTGATACAGACTATAGGGAGAGCCGCGAGAAATGTGAACGGAAAAGTTATAATGTATGCCGATAACATGACCGGTTCAATGCAAAGAGCAATAAGCGAAACGAACAGGCGCAGGCATAAGCAGTTGGAATATAACAGAAAAATGGGAATAACCCCTAAAACGATACAAAAATCGGTGCATGACGTGATTGAAACCCTTAAGGTCGCCGAAGACAGTGCACAGTTCAAGGTTGATGATTTCAGGACAATATACAAAGACAAGTCTTTGGAAGTTATTATCAAGCAATTAACATCGGAAATGAAGGAAGCCGCGAGAAAACTCGAATTTGAAAAAGCGGCGGAACTGCGGGATCAAATAGAAATGCTGACGAAAAACAAGAGATAATGGATTATTAAGGTATTCCCCATAATACAGTTTTTGATGCGATTTGGAAGGAGTTAATGATGGGCAGCAAGATGCTTCCGGAAAACATCAACAGTTCCTGGTATGATTTTCTAAACGGCGGAGGCCTCGAAATGATTGACGAAATCGCCGCCAAAACAGGCGAAAATATAAACCCTGAAGCTGATAAGGTTTTACGCTTTTTAAAGGTTAATCTGGAAAATGTTAAAGTTATAATTTTGGGTCAGGATCCGTATCCACAGAAGGGAATAGCGACAGGCAGAGCATTTGAGGTGGGCGGCCTTACGTCATGGCAGCAAAGCTTCAGGCAGGTTTCTCTTAAAAACATCGTCAGGCTTATACATAAAAGCTATAACCGGGTTTCTTCGTACGAGGACATACTCCCGTTCAAACAGATACAAAGAGAGGTAGAAACGGGCAGGTTCCCGATACTGCCACCTGGCAAGCTGTTTGAATCATGGGAAAATCAGGGCGTGTTGCTGCTTAACACTTCTTTTACGTGCATTCCCGGTGTTCCCGGCAGCCATGGGCATTTATGGCATGAGTTTTCCTGCAGGCTTTTATCTTACATATCTTCGCGGATTGTATGCCATTGGTTTCTTTGGGGAAAAAGTCCACAGCAGAGAATAAAGCATATTAAAAAGGGAATATTTCATATTTCAAGGCATCCGATGTTATGCTCTTCAAAATATGATGACGATTTCTTAAAATCCGATTGCTTCTTGAAGACATTTGCTATCATAAACTGGCTTGGATCGTAAATATTACATAGTTCTCAATTCCTCTATTTGTCTTGAGCGGTATTCTAAAATCCGCTTTCTTTTCGCATAATTTTTTTGCGCTTCGGTTAACTTAAGAACACCCGTATTCATAAATCTTTTGAATACACAGTTAATTACGGCCGACAGATCACCGGCCTAATGTTAAGATGCCGTAAAAGTTTTCCGACTGGAGCGTGTAAAATGAGAAAAAAGAATCCCATTTTCAGGTTTTGTTTTTTACTGCTTACTGTTATTGTAACGGTTCTTATATCTATAATAGCGTTCACTCCGAGCCAAATGACGGTTCTTGCCGGACAGGAATATCGGGTTGAATTTTTTTCTCCTTTTCAACTGCAGCTTTCGACGCAAACAAGCGGGATAAGGATAGAAAAACTGGATGACGCTGCTAAAAATTCGTCATTTACAATGCCTTACACGATTGAATGCACACAGTACGGGCAGAAAAGAATACGGCTCAGTTTGTTTGGAATAGTTCCCGTAAAAGATATAGAAGTAAACGCTATTCCGTCAAAAGAGCTTATAGTATGCGGCAATACCGTAGGAATAAAATTATATGTAAAAGGAATTCTCGTAGTCGGCGTATCCGGTGTGGTCACTCCCGACGGAAAGGAAGTCATACCCGTAAAAGATACCGGTCTGGAGCCGGGGGATTTTATCATTGAAGCGAACAACAAAAAGCTTGAGAAAATAACCGATCTTTCAAAAATAGTCGAGCAGTCGGGAGCAAATCCTGTACAGATAAAATTTATCCATGATAACCGGATAATGTACTCACAGGTTACCCCCGCGCAGTGCGTCGAAGATGGCAAATACCGGCTCGGGATTTGGGTAAGGGACAGTACGGCGGGAATAGGCACGCTGACGTATATCGAAGAAGAAACAGGGAAATTTGGGGCGCTGGGACATGGCATAACCGATATTGATACGGGAATAATGATGCCTGTCAAAAGGGGGGAATTGTTAAAATCGTCCGTATACGGCATAAGAAAGGGGCTGCAGGGAACACCGGGAGAACTGCAGGGCGATTTTCTGGATAGTCAGGAGGTAATTGGCGACATATACTGGAATACGGCTTTCGGGGTATATGGAAAAATCAGAAGCGATGCGTTAAATGATTTGGCCGGCAGAAAGTACCCGGTGGGAACGAGAAGTGTTGTGAAGGAAGGGCCGGCGTATATCCTTTCGAATATACACGGAGAAGAAATTGAAGAATTCAGTGTTGAAATTCAAAAAGTAGTAAGGAAAAATCTGTCCGGTCCGAAAAGCATGATCCTTAAAATTACCGATCCGAGGCTTCTTGGAGAGACGGGCGGAATCATACAGGGGATGTCGGGAAGCCCGATTATCCAGGACGGCAAAATAGTAGGAGCGGTAACGCATGTGCTTGTAAATGATCCCTCCCGCGGATACGGCATTTTCATTGACACAATGCTCGGCATGAATTAGAACAACCTGCTGAACAATTACTGCGAATTCATGCTGTAAACCAGCGGGTGGTTCGGGCGCTTTCGGTGACGACGGGCGACATGCTTCGAAGCCCTGCTGCCTACAGGTACTTCCTTTTGAACTATTGTACAATAACGTCAACAAGGAGCTTCATTTGCAAGAGCTATACAGTTCAGCTCGGGCAAGTCGAAACTCGCAAAAATGCTTCAGAATAATTTTTGCAGGAAGCATTTTCGCTCAAACAGTCGACTTGCTTATCCTCGCTCTGACTGTATATCTCTAAGCTTCATTCCGCTATAGTATCCGTTATTGCACAATAGTTCTTCCGAGTAGCCCGTGAGAGTTACGCCGAAAAGACAGCGGGTGGTTCGGGCGCTTTCGGTGACGACGGGCGATATGCTTCGAAGCCCTGCTGCCCACAGGTAACTGTGGAGCGGGTTAATGAGCGACCCGGGATATGAAGACCTCTACGTAAACGTAAAACATGATCTAAAGAATGTTGCCGGTAGGTGCTTTGTCGCCCCAGGAACCCGAAACACCCGAACCAGGACCCGCGGGAATAGTGTGCAAACTAGTTTCCGTTATTGTGCAATAGTTCTTCTAATTCCGTTCGCAAGGTCAGCCGGAAAATGACATATTGTACAGCATTAAGACCCTGTGGTATATTATTATTCAATGATACTTTCCTAAAAAACGGGGTAATGCGATGATAAGTGAAAGGCAAAAGCGAATTAGAAATTTCTGCATAATAGCTCATATTGATCACGGCAAATCGACGCTTGCCGACAGGCTCCTGGAAATGACCGGGGTTTTAACCGAACGTGAAATGGAAGAACAGGTTCTGGATACGATGGATTTGGAAAGGGAACGCGGAATTACCATTAAAGCTCAAGCCGCGCGTATGATATATAAGGATAAAAACGGTGACGAATATATTCTTAACCTTATTGATACACCCGGCCATGTCGATTTTAATTACGAAGTTTCCAGGAGCATTGCCGCCTGTGAAGGCGCTGTATTGGTTGTGGACGCCTCACAGGGCATTGAAGCCCAGACGCTTGCGAATGTCTACCTGGCGCTCGAGCATAACCTTGAAATTCTTCCGGTTATCAATAAAATAGATCTTCCCGGGGCAAGGCCTGATGATGTAAAACGCGAGATTGAAGATATAATAGGGCTGGATTGCAGTGAAGTGCCCCTTATTTCCGCAAAGAACGGGATTAATATTGAGGCTGTTCTTCAAAAAATTATTGAAACAATCCCGCCCCCGAAAGGCGACGAGAACGATCCGTTAAGAGCTTTGGTTTTTGATTCGGTTTATGACAATTATAAAGGTGTTATAGCCCATGTCCGGATAATGGAAGGCAGCGTGAGCGTCGGCGAAGAAATTATTATGATGCATACGAAGAAGAGATTTACAATAACCGAGTTGGGCTATTTCAAGCCGGGCGGGCTGATGCCGGCAGAACGCCTTTTGTCGGGTGAAGTGGGATATATATGCGCAAGCATAAAAAACGTTCGGGATACGCATGTAGGAGATACAATAACTTCTGCGTCATATCCGGCAAGTGAGCCCCTTCCCGGTTATAAAAAAGCTGTCCCAATGGTATTTTGCGGCGTCTATCCGGCGGATGGCGCCGAATACGAAGATCTGCGGGAAGCGCTTGAAAAACTTCAGCTAAATGACGCATCACTGTTGTTTGAACCCGAAACATCGGCTGCGCTTGGTTTTGGTTTCAGATGCGGTTTTTTGGGCCTCTTGCATATGGAAATAATACAGGAAAGGCTTGAACGCGAGTACAATATTGCTCTTGTTACCACTGCGCCGAGCGTTATATACCGCATTACAACAGTTGACGGTGAAGTCAGCATGATAGATAATCCTACCAATTTCCCCGATGCCGGTTTAATTGAAATGATGGAAGAACCCATTGTCCGTACCTCAATAATGACACCGGCCGAATATGTCGGCAGCGTTATGGAATTATGCCAGGATCGCCGGGGCAATTATATCGGGATGGAGTATATCGATCAGGTACGTACCATTCTTACTTATGACATGCCGCTGAATGAAATAGTGTATGATTTTTTTGATGCTTTGAAATCACGCACCAGGGGCTATGCATCATTTGATTATGAGTTCCGGGGATATCAAAAATCCGATCTGGTAAAACTGGATATCCGCCTTAACGGAGAAATTGTCGACGCATTGTCTTTTATTGTCCATAAAAGTAAGGCTTATGCCCGCGGAAGAAAAATAGCGGAAAAACTTAAGGATACAATTCCGAGGCAAATGTTTGAGGTGCCGATACAAGCCTGCATAGGATCAAAGATAATAGCGCGCGAAACCGTGAAGGCGTACAGGAAAGATGTCCTGTCAAAATGCTACGGCGGAGATATAACCAGAAAGAAGAAGCTGCTTGAAAGGCAAAAGGAAGGCAAAAAAAGAATGAGGCAGATAGGGAGCATAGAACTTCCGCAGGAAGCGTTTATGAGCGTATTGAAACTGGACACATGACATGACGGAGAGTCAAGTCCTGCGGTCTTCCGGGGACTTATGGCTTTAAAGAGGCATTGAGAAATGAATGATATCGAAAAGGTAGGCATCTATATCCATATACCCTTTTGCGTTAAGAAGTGCAATTACTGCGATTTCCCTTCTTTTTCCGGGATGGAGGGTTTGTTCCGCGACTATGCGCTGGCATTGTGCAAAGAAATGGAGCTTGCAAGAGAAAAATACGGTCATGTTCACGCGGATACGGTTTTTGTGGGCGGCGGAACGCCTTCGCTTATTCCCGCAGCGGACTTTTCATTAATTATAGATACATTAACAAAATTATTCAGTGTATCGAAAGATACTGAAATGACTTTGGAGGTCAATCCCGGAACGGTCACCGATGAAAAAGCGGAAGCGTACCGGCGGCTCGGATTCAACAGGATAAGCGTAGGATTACAGGCCGCTCAGGACCGGATTTTAAGGCTTATGGGACGCATCCACACTAAGGATAAGTTCGTTGATTGTATCGATATGGCAAAAAAATTTGGTTTTACCAATATAAATGCCGATATAATATTTGGTATTCCGACACAGACAATGGAAGACTGGGCTGAAACGATAGACACAGTAATAAAAAGCGATATTACGCATGTGTCATGCTACAGCCTTGAAATCGGAGAAAACACGCCCTGGTACCGAATGCGCGAAAGAGGTAAATTACCGTATACCGATGACGAACTTGACAGGCAAATGTACAATTACGCAATTGCTGAATTAGGCTGCAATGGTTTCAGGCATTACGAGATATCCAATTTTTCCAGACCGGGGTTTGAATGCGCGCATAACATAAAATACTGGTTATGTAAACCATACTTGGGATTTGGAGCGGCTGCGCATTCATTTTACCGCAATATAAGAAGTTGTAATTTGACGGATCCTGTTGAATACATTAAAATACTAAAAAAGGGATTCTCACCGGAAACTACGGCCCAAACAATTAATGATGAACAGAGGTTATCCGAAAGGTTTATTCTAGGACTCAGGCTTACGGATGGCATATCCCTGAAAAGACTGGAATGCGAGTTTGGCTCTGAAGCAGTAAATAAATACAGAAAGAAAATTGCTTCTCTTGAAGAGAAAAAACTCGTATGCATGGATAGAGATATTTTAAGATTGACAAAAGCCGGATTGGATTATGCGAATCAGGTTTGGCTGGAATTTATATGAAATGTTTGGGGAAATGCTGTATGTTTATGTTCTTAAATAATACTGTGGCATTGCTGTTTGTGGACAGGCAGTACTGCAAAACCTAATTTAAAATAGAAAGGTTGTTTGTTTATGGAACATAACAATCGGGCAAATTCCCACGGGATTAGCGGCGGCATGGATTTTGAACTGAATCAAATCAAAAAAAATTATATCAATGACTTTATTCAGGAAATTCTTGAAACGCTTGACTCAATTGAACTCGAGTTGGTTAATCTTGAGGTTGATCCTGATAACACGGAATATTTAAATTCTGTTTATAATATCTTTATTTCGCTGAAGGGATTAGCGGGATTTCTAGAAAAAGATGAAGCGGTCCGGCTTATCGAAGAAAATGAGGCATTAATTGATGCATGCAGGAAATTCCGTATACCGGCTACACGCACTTTTATTAATGTTTTGCTTCAAACAGTTTTGTTTTTAAGGAGAATATGCAATAATTCTAACATTGTTAAAGATACCAGATTCCAGGGAGAATTAGAACAGCATCTGACCAGTGTAAAGCAGCTTCATGATGAAGTAATGCTCGATGTAAAACAGCCTGTCCGCCCGCCCGAAAATAGAATCGGGGAAATCCTTGTCGAAGAAGGAGCAATGCAAGAGAATGATATAAATGATGTTCTTGAAAAGCAAAGCAATATATACCGGAAGATGAAATTCGGCGAAATTGCCGTCCGTGAAAAAAAGCTTGAAACCGGATTACTTATTAAAGCTATAAGAGCTCAAAAAATACGTAACGTGTCCGGTGAGCAATATGTCAAAATTCCGCTCAAACAGCTTGATACAATTCTTGATATCACCAGATGCCTTGAAGAAGCTCAACAAAATCTGCATAATGAATCCGTGTCGAGGTTTGGAAGCGATGATGCTTTCACTGTCGAATTGAAGAAAGCCGGGGAAATGTCGTCGGATATTGGAAAGATTATACAGGAATTGCGGCTTGTAACGCTGCAGCAATCTTTTCAGAAAATTACGCGTGCAGCAAGGGCCATGATTGAAGAAACCGGTATACACGTGGTTTTCTCAACAATCGGCGAAAATACCGAAATAAAGAAAGAAATAGCAGACGAAATAGTCATTCCCCTTGCCGAGCTTATAGAGCTTATACTTTCGATATACCGTTCACGACAGGGGATGGATCAGGAAAAACTGGGCAATATCGAGCTTGCCGCGTACAGTAAGAACAATAGTGTTATTATTGAGGTATCCGGCAACCAAATTGGTTCCTGTGAATCATTTGCAGGCAGTAAAAAAATGGACGATATTCACGGGAAAATTGAGAAAATCAACGGGCGCATCGAGTTTGAAGATATTAAAGACGGCGGATGCAGGGTGAAAATCATATTACCGGCAGATTGAACAGTTTTCCATTATTATGCAATAGTTCAAAATCAGGTTTTAAATGCTCCCCTCTTGACAAAAATCAGGCGGAATGGTATTTTTATATTAGCGTTTAGCACTCGTTTAAAGAGAGTGCTAACAAAATATAAGGGGTGTTTTTTGGAAGTCTTTAAAAAGACTTAAAACATTATCATTGGGGATTATATTTTTGTGGCCGTTGTTTCCAACAGGCTGTTTGTTTTTGGGTTTGGAGGTGAACTAATGGTCTGGGAGGAAGAATTGAGCGAACGAAAGATGCGAATACTTAAAACACTGATTGATGATTATATACAGACGGCACAGCCTGTGGGTTCAAGGACCATTTCGAAAAAACATGAACTTGGCTTGAGTTCGGCGACAATACGAAATGAAATGGCTGACCTTGAGGAAATGGGCTATATAACCCAGCCGCATACTTCGGCAGGAAGAGTACCGTCAGACAAGGGCTACAGGTTTTATGTGGATCATCTTATGCAGGTAGAAACGCTTGCGAGAGATGAAATTAGAAAAATAAGAAGCGCCATTGAGCTTCGTTTGAATGAAATTGATGCACTGATTAACCAGGCTTCGGATATAATATCAACAGTTACGGGTTATACTTCTTTTGCCTTGGCGCCGGCGCTTAAAAAAACTATTTTAAGGAATGTACAAGTTGTGCAGATAGATGAAAAAAAGGCGCTTGTTATTATTGTGACCGGCGGAGGAGTTGTAAAAAACAACATAGTTCGCCTGAATACTGAATGTACATCCGATGATATGGCAAAACTGTCAGGTTTTTTTGAGGAAAAACTCAGTGGTAAAATTATAGAGAATATTAAAATACCCTCGGTTGACATTATCAGCAGGGAAACCAAAGTTGATCAGGGTATAGTGGAAAATGTTGTTGAAGGGCTGAACACATGCCTGAAAGGAACAGAACAAACCAAATTGATGCTTCACGGAGCGACAAACCTGCTGAACCATCCTGAATTCAGTGATCTGCTGAAAGTGAGAGAAGTTTTGGAACTGTTTAGTGATAAGGATGTTATTAAAGAATTGATGAGTTCGGCAATGAATAAAAGTGGTCTGCAGGTTCAAATCGGAAAGGAAAATCAGCTTGGGCTTATGCAGGACTGCAGTCTTGTGACCACAGCTTACGGAGTCGGGGATACCGATGTGGGGGCTTTTGGTATTTTTGGCCCGACACGGATGTCATATGCAAAAGTTATTTCGGCAATGAAATATATACAAAAGCTTATAAACCGGGAGATTTTAAGAATACTTAATGAAGAGTGACAAGAATTATTAATATATATAATGGAAGGATGAAACCGTATGGACAAGAGAAAAACGGATGAAAAGCAAATAGAAGACGTAACATGTGAAGTTGATAACACAAAAAAGAACACAGGAATTGATAATGGGCAAACCGACGGTAATGAACAGCAAACGCTGCAGCCGGAAAATGGAAACAGTACCGATAAAAAAGAAGAAGACATCGATAAGAAGGCAGAAGAATTGGATGAATTAAAAGACAGGTTCCAGCGGCTTGCCGCCGAGTTTGATAATTATAAAAAAAGGACGCTGAAGGAAAAGGAAAAACTGTACGGCTGCGCGGTGGCGGATATAGTTGCGGCGTTTCTTCCGGTTTTGGACAATATTGAGCGAGCCGTGTCGGCGGCCGATGAGCAGGGTGGTCAGAGTATAAGGGAAGGAGTACAGTTAATTCACAGGCAAATCCTGGATATACTTTCCAATATGGGAGTAAAACAGATCGAAGCCCTTGGGAAACCCTTCAATCCTGATTTTCACGAAGCCGTGTCGCATGTAGAAGATGAAAAATACGGGGAAAACGAAGTTATTGAAGAGTTCCAGAAGGGTTATATATATAAGGATGAAATCGTAATTCGCCATTCGATGGTTAAAGTGGCTAACTAATAAAGTTTATATATATGTAATAAGAGATTATCTTTGACCTTAAATTTGAAATATAGGAGTGATTTTTTTATGGCAAAAGTGATAGGAATAGATTTGGGTACAACGAATTCCTGTGTTGCTGTAATGGAAGGCGGAGAGCCTGTTGTTATTCCGAGTGCGGAAGGAAGCAGGACGATGCCGTCTATTGTAGCGTTTTCGAAAACCGGAGAGCGGCTTGTAGGGCAGGTTGCGAAGCGTCAGGCCATAACGAACCCTGAAAGGACCGTAATGTCAATCAAAAGGGATATGGGCACAAACAGGAAAATAAATATTGACGGCAAGCAATACACACCGCAGGAGATTTCCGCGATGATACTTCAGAAACTGAAAGCCGATGCGGAAAGCTATCTTGGCGAAACCGTTACTCAGGCTGTTATTACCGTACCGGCATACTTCAGCGATTCGCAGCGTCAGGCCACAAAAGATGCCGGAAGGATAGCAGGTCTTGAAGTGCTTCGCATAATCAATGAGCCTACGGCTGCTTCTTTAGCATATGGACTGGATAAAGAGAATGATCAGAAGATACTTGTGTTCGACCTTGGCGGCGGTACGTTCGACGTATCGATACTCGAGATAGGCGATGGTGTTTTTGAAGTTCTCGCGACCAGCGGTAATAACCGCCTTGGCGGCGATGATTTTGACGATAGAATTATAGACTGGATGGTTGCCGAATTTAAAAAGGATAGCGGAATAGACTTAAAAAACGACAAGATGGCTCTCCAGCGATTGAAGGAAGCTGCCGAGAAAGCAAAAATAGAATTATCCTCGGTGGCCACGACAAACATCAACCTTCCGTTTATAACCGCGGATGCTACAGGTCCGAAACACCTTGACCTTACGCTGACAAGGGCGAAATTTGAAGAGTTGACTGCGGATTTGGTTGAGAAAACTATGGAACCAACCCGAAGAGCATTGGCTGATGCCGAACTTTCCCCGTCAGACATCGATAAAGTACTGCTGGTCGGCGGTTCCACAAGGATTCCCGCAGTTCAGGAAGCAATAAAGAAGTTTCTTGGCAAGGAGCCGTTTAAAGGGATCAATCCCGACGAATGCGTTGCAATAGGTGCGGCTATCCAGGCGGGCGTGCTTTCCGGAGAAGTCAAGGATCTGCTGCTTCTTGATGTCACGCCGCTGTCCCTTGGTATAGAAACTCTTGGCGGTGTATTCACAAAACTGATTGAAAGAAACACGACAATTCCGACAAAGAAAAGCCAGATATTTTCTACGGCAGCTGACGGTCAAACCAGTGTCGATATCCGCGTATTTCAGGGCGAAAGAGAAATGGCAGCCGACAACAAGCTGCTTGGGAATTTTCAGTTGTCAGGCATACCGCCTGCTCCGAGGGGTGTTCCTCAGATAGAAGTTACATTCGATATTGACGCGAACGGAATTGTGCACGTATCGGCAAAAGATCTTGGAACCGGAAATGAGCAAAAAATCACGATTACTGCGTCCACCAATCTGACCGAGGCAGAAATTGAAAAAGCGGTGAAAGAAGCCGAAAAATACGCAGCGGAAGACAAAAAGAGGAAGGAACTTATTGAAGTGAAGAACCATGCCGATTCGATGATTTACCAGACCGAGAAAACACTTAAGGAGTTAGGCGACAAGGTTGATTCTGCCGATAAGGAAAATATCGAAGCAGAGCTGAACAATTTGAAGGAAGCTGTAAAAAGCGACAATGCCGACAGAATAAAAGAGGCCACAGAGAAATTGGCACAGGCGTTTTATCCGGTATCTCAAAAAATATACCAGCAGAACCCGGGCGGTGCAGAAGGGTTTAATCCCGGAGCAGGTGCGGACACGGGGACTAATTCGGGGCAGGATGACGTATATGACGCCGATTATAAAGTTGTGGACGACGACAAATAAAACGGCCTGAGCAATGCATTATTGTTTTGACCATAACATGATTATACAACGAGTCAAAGGCACCCTTTGACTCGTTGCTATAATGATTCCGCACGGAACGGAAATTGAACTTTAGACAATAGCTCTTGTTTTTATTCCTGTACCTAATTAAGCAGCCGCTAAATTGGGTACTGTTTTAATTAGTTCGTATTCATTGAATTGTTTTCTTATCCGTATTACGATTTTTAACTTTAAAAACTGGATACAGGTTCCTGGAAAAAATTTTTAGGACACGGAAACTGCAAGAAATACGGCTGTTTCTAAGTTGAAGGCAGGCATTAAGTATGCTATAATTTTTAAGTTGTTTAGATCAACTGCTGGGGGTTGGTTAGTTTGCCCGAAAAAAGGGATTATTATGAAATACTCGGCGTAGACCGCAGCGCAAGTGAAGCGGAGTTAAAAAAGGCGTACAGGAATCTTGCAAAAAAGTATCACCCTGACGTAAATCCAGGCGATAAGGAAGCCGAAATCAAATTTAAAGAAATAAATGAGGCATATGAAGTTTTAAGTGATCCTCAAAAACGTCAGAAATATGACCGCTTCGGGCATGCCGGGCTGGACGGCTCCGGATTCGGTGGTTTCAACGGTTTTGGAGGCTTTGATTTTAATTTTGGGTTTGATGATTTATTTGAAGATTTTTTTGGCGGTTCGCCTTTTGGCACAAGAAGAAGACAAAAACCGGGTCCCAGAAGGGGAGCGGATATTAAATACACTCTCGAAATAACATTTAATGAAGCGGTATTTGGCACGAACAAGGAAATCCGTGTTACACGTCTTCAAACATGCGGCAAATGCAGCGGTACGGGAGCTAAACCCGGTACATCTCCGCAGACATGCAGGCACTGTAACGGAACCGGTCAGGTTCGTCATGCCCAGGCCACTCCGTTTGGACAGATGATTAACATGAGGACCTGTGATGTTTGCCGCGGTGAAGGCACAATTATTTCCGATCCCTGCGATGAATGCCGCGGCAGCGGAAGACAGCAAAAAACTTCGAAGATTAAAGTGGAAATACCGGCAGGAATAGATAACGGGCAGACAATATCGCTGCGCGGAGAAGGAGAGCCAGGCCTTAGAGGAGGACCGCCGGGAGATTTGTATGTTAACATAAGAGTTCAGCCGCATCCGATTTTTATACGGGACGGTTATGATATTATGTGTGAAATACCGATTACGTTTACACAGGCGGCTTTGGGGGCGGAGTTGGAAATTCCGACCCTTGAAGGAACGATGAAATACAGCATACCGGAAGGCACCCAGACGGGAACAGTGTTCCGTTTAAGGAACAAAGGAATAAAACACCTGCGCTCAAATGCCAAGGGCGATCAGTTTATAAAAGTGAACGTGGAAGTCCCTAAAAAACTTACGGCAAAGCAAAAAGAACTGCTGCGCCAGTTTGCGGATATCAGCGGAGAAGATGCGTTTGAGCAAAGAAAGAACTTCTTTGATAAAATGAAGGATTTGTTTCAATAAATCCGATAAATGGGTGAAGCAGATGAATTGGCTCGAAGTTACGGTTACTATAGAATCCAAATGGCAGGATATAATTTCTGAAGTTTTTATTGAACTGGGAATTCAGGGTATAGAGGTTGTAGACCCTGAAGATTTCCGCAGGCTCCTCGAAGAGCGCAAATACTTGGATTATGCAGCGGATGATTTTCTCAGCGGTCTTGGAGATAATATCATTATCAGGGCTTATTTCAGCGCAGATGATAAAGACAGTCGCAGCCTGCGAAAAAAACTTATTGAAGCGTTCAAACGGTATTCGGTATCGCCCTGTCCACATATTGAAATACGCGAACGTAACGATTACGAATGGAAAGACAACTGGAAGAAGTATTATAAAACGTTTCCGATTTCAAAAAGAGTGATTATAAAGCCATCCTGGGAAGACTTTAATGCTCCGGCGGATAAAGTGGTTATTGAGCTTGATCCCGGAATGGCGTTCGGAACGGGAACACATGAAACAACCCGTTTGTGTGCGATCATGCTCGATGATATAGTAAAGGGCGGCGAAAAGGTACTCGATCTCGGGTGCGGGACGGGAATACTCGGGATTATTGCCGCAAAGCTGGGAGCCTTTAGCGTAACCTGCGCGGATATAGACGAAATTGCATGCAGAACGGCAATAGAAAATATCCGGAATAACGGAGTTGATTCAAAAGTTGCCGTAATACATGGAAGCCTTAACGATATAAAGCGTGAACGGTATGATATTATTTTGATTAACATAATAACCGATGTTATCCTGTCGCTGCTTCCATTGCTGCATGCGTATTGCACCGACAATACAAATATTGTGCTAAGCGGTATTACTAAGGAAAGAAGAAAAGAGATAACCGAAGCGGTAAGCAAATCAGGATATCGCATTATACAGGAGTTGTTTGATGGGGAATGGATGGCTGTAAGAATCTGCACAGGTTCGTGATACAACCTGGGTATATAAAAAACGATGCCGCTGTTATATCGGGAAGCGAAGCAAAGCATATGCTCAATGTTTTGCGCCTTCGAAAGGGCGACAGGTTTATAGCCTTTGACGGTATGGGTTTTGAATATGAAATGGAACTTGTATCATTTGAAGACAATACCGCCTACGGAAGGATATTGAGAAAATACGACCCTAAAACCGAGCCCGGGATAAAGGTAATACTTTACCAGGGGCTTCCTAAATCCGATAAAATGGATTTGATAGTTCAAAAAACGGTTGAACTGGGTATATATAAAATTGTTCCGGTAATAACGCAGTTTTCGGTGCCGAGAATCCGGGTAAAAGATACCGTAAGAAAGCTTGAACGGTGGAACCGGATCTCCCTCGAAGCCAGCAAACAATGCGGGCGGGTTGTTGTACCCAAAGTGTCTGAACCTGTTGATTACGAAGCCGCCCTGAATCATTGGGGTGATATGGCAAAAGCCCGTCCGACCGGCACGAGCATGATGGTTTTCTGTTATGAAGGAGAGGCAAAAAAATGTTTGAAAGATTTATTCAAATGTTATAATATAAATTGTGTTGACTTAGTCGGCGTTTTTATCGGCCCGGAAGGCGGGTTCTCGCCTGACGAGATACATATGGCGGAGGCATGCGGTATTTCGCCGGTTAGTCTGGGCAGAAGAACTCTAAGAACGGAAACGGCTGCAATAGCGGTTTTATCAGTTATAATGCATGAAATGAGTGATATGCTCCCATGAAGGAAATTTCTTTTGTTATTGTTGATGATGCTGTCTTTATGAGGACGATAATTAAAAAAATGATAGAGCAGGTTGACGGGTATACCGTGGTCGGTGAAGCGACAAACGGGCACGAAGCTATAGAAGCGGCAAAGAAATATCAACCTGATATAATGACTTTGGATATTACAATGCCGGAAATGGACGGGATTGTTGCAGTTCCTGAAATACTGAAGGTAAGTCCCAATACGCGCATTATTATGGTATCGGCAATGGGGCAGCAGTCAATGGTAATTGAAGCAATAAAAATGGGTGCTAAGGATTTTGTTATCAAGCCTTTCGAGAAATCAAGGGTTTACCAGGCGATAAAAAACGTACTGGCAATGTAGTAGTCCGTCCGCATATCATTATGTCCGACATTGGCCAGAATGTTCTTTTTAATAGTTTTACTCCTGTGCTTTCCTGAAAGGGTGTATATACGCCTGGTTTTTTGGGAGAGGTGACCGGGGCTGGCGCGGATTTGAACCGGGAGGTCAAATGTAATGCTAAAAAGTATGACCGGGTATGGTCGGTGCGAATATCAGGATAGCAATTTAAGAATGACAGTGGAATTAAAGTCCGTGAATCACAGGTACTGTGAAGTTTTTATACGTATGCCGAGGCAGCTTGGTTCTTTTGAAGACAGGATCCGTACTCTTATTATGGAGCGCATTTCAAGAGGCAAAATAGACGTTTTTCTTAATTGGGACAATTTAAGTGATCAGGCAAAGGAAGTTATTCTTGATGAAGGTCTTGCAAAAGCATATTATAATGCATTGATGAAAATTTCAGCCGGACTTGGATTGCGTGATGATATCTCTTCTTCAACGCTGGCAAAATTCCCCGACATTCTGAAAGTGGAAAAAAAGGATGAGGATGACGAAGCTATCTGGGCGGTGATAAAAACCGCCGTAAATGATGCTCTGGACAGGCTGATAATTATGAGAGAAAAAGAGGGGGAAAAACTGCAGAAAAGTCTGTCGGATATTCTTTGCAGCATAGAGTCCCATGTATCCTTTCTTGAGACCCGTGAGCCGGTTGTAGTGCGTGAATACAGGGATAAGCTTTCGGCAAGAATACAGGAGTTAATGGAAAACAATGTTGTTGACGAAACGCGCCTTGCTATGGAAGTCGCTATTTTTGCGGACAGGTGCTGTATAACCGAGGAATTGGTACGTTTAAAAAGTCACATTTCTCAATTCAGGGATATAATGAATATGAATGGTGCCGTAGGAAAGAAAATGGATTTTCTCCTGCAGGAGATGAACCGGGAGGTTAATACGATCGGATCAAAATCAAATGATTTGGAGATAACAAAACATGTCGTGGAACTAAAGAGTGAAATTGAAAAGGTAAGGGAACAAATACAAAATATAGAGTAATATATTTATCCGTTTGATTTGCCTGAGCCTTGAATGTTGATATAATTATGTCTCTGTAAAACTGGAGGATTTGAATAATGAAACTAATAAATGTTGGATTTGGAAACATTGTATCCGCAAACCGCATAGTCGCCATTGTAAGCCCGGAATCGGCGCCGATAAAACGTATCATCCAGGAAGCAAGAGAACGCGGGATGCTTATAGACGCGACATATGGAAGAAGAACCCGTGCGGTAATTGTGACCGACAGTGATCATATTATACTTTCGGCGGTTCAGCCGGAAACGGTAGCTCACAGGCTAAGCGGCAAAGGAAGCGATTCGCTCGCGATTGATGAAGACGATCAGGAGGCTGCGGAATGAAATCAGGTCTTCTGGTGGTTGTATCAGGACCGGCAGGAGTAGGTAAGGGTACTGTTGTGTCGCGTGCAAGGGAAAAAAACAATAACATTGTGTATTCTGTTTCTGCGACTTCCCGAAAACCAAGGCCGGGTGAAGTAGAAGGAAGAAACTACTTTTTTGTTTCGCGAGAGCGTTTTAACGAAATGATAAAGAATAATGAGCTTCTTGAGTGGGTAGAATACTGCGGCAATTTCTATGGAACGCCAAGAGCGTATGTTGAAGAGCAGTTAAAAAAGGGCCGTATTGTTCTTCTTGAGATTGAGGTTGAAGGTGCCGGCAACATTAAAAGGCAATACCCTGAATGCGTTTCAATATTTATTGCCCCGCCTGATCCTGATGAGCTTAAAAGAAGGATAACAGGCAGAGGAACAGAGCCGCCCGACGTCATTGAGAAAAGGATGCGCAGAGCAAAAGAGGAAATGGAGCGTATGTCGGAATATGATTATGTTATTATAAATGATACGATAGAAGATGCTTCGGACAGATTGATTGAAATTTTGGAAATTGAACTTGAAGCCGCAAACAAAGGAACGTCTGCAAACCGGTGAATAACAGCCTTCTGTTTGATAATCTTGTCAGTTTCCATGTTTTGTTTTAATATAGCATAATGATGCATTGTTAATTCGAGCTAAGTATGACAATAAATAAACAGGGAGTGATATTGTTATGATAAAACCTCCGATATCGGAACTGCTTAAAAAAGTTGATAACCGTTATACTCTTGTGATAGCGACGGCAAAAAGAGCCCGTATGCTGAATAATGGAGCACAGCCCCTTGTCGAAATAAAATCGGATAAGGATGTGACAATAGCTATAGAAGAAATAAAAGAAGGGAAAGTTAAATACCGGTATACCAGAAAAGGTGAGGCTTCTAAACCGGAAGAGAATAAAACAGTCGAATTCGCTGAAAATGCGGAATCGCATGAAACCATTAATGAAAATAATAACGAATTGGAATATATATCGAATGAAGCTGAACAGGAAGAAACCAAAACGGATAACGAGCCTGAAGGTGCTGATATTTTAATCCGAGAGATAAAGCAAATACAGGAGGAAAAATAAATGGCTTTTGAGAAGACGATGGAAAAAATCGTTGCCCTTGCAAAAAACAGGGGATTTGTATTTCAGGGTTCTGAGATATACGATGGGCTTGCCAATACGTGGGATTACGGCCCGCTTGGGGTAGAGTTTAAAAACAATATAAAAAGGCTTTGGTGGAAGAAGTTTATACAAGAAAGCCCGTATAATGTCGGGGTTGACTGCGCGATACTGATGAATCCGATGGTTTGGGTCGCGTCAGGCCATGTGGGAGGTTTTTCAGATCCGCTTATTGACTGCCGGCAGTGTAAAACAAGGCATCGCGCCGACAAATTAATCGACGACTGGAATAAAGAAAACGGGATCGATATGGTTGTCGATGGTCTCAGTGATGAAGATATATCGAAGTATATTGCGGCAAAAAACATTGGATGTCCTGATTGCGGCGGTCACAATTTTACGAATATACGCAAGTTCAACCTTATGTTTAAAACCTTTCAGGGAGTTACCGAAGAATCAAAAAATGAAATATATCTAAGGCCTGAAACCGCTCAGGGTATATTTGTCAACTTTAAGAATGTAATGCGTTCAACTCGCAAAAAGATACCTTTTGGGATCGGGCAGATCGGAAAGTCCTTCCGTAATGAGATTACACCGGGAAATTTTACATTCAGAACACGCGAATTTGAGCAAATGGAATTGGAGTTTTTCTGCGAGCCCGGTACGGACATGGAATGGTTTGTCTATTGGAAAAACTTTTGCAGGGATTGGCTTTTGTCGTTGAACATAAAAGAAGAAAACATACGGTTCAGAGATCATTCCAAGGAAGAATTAAGCCATTACAGCAAAGCTACAACCGATATTGAGTATAAATTCCCGTTCGGATGGGGAGAACTGTGGGGTATAGCCAACAGGACGGATTTTGACTTAAAACAGCATATGGAACATTCGAAAGAGGATTTAAGCTATTTTGATCCTGTTACAAACGAAAAATATGTGCCATATTGTGTAGAACCTTCTTTGGGCGCGGATCGCGTTACGCTTGCTTTTTTGTGTGACGCGTATGACGAAGAAGAAATTGGACCGGACGATGTGCGGACGGTTCTTAGATTTCATCCTGCGGTAGCGCCGGTGAAAATAGCTGTCTTGCCGCTGTCAAAAAAACTTGGCAATGAAGCTTATGAGATTTACAAAGAACTGATTGCATATTACGTATGCGAATATGACGAAACCGGGAGCATCGGGAAACGATACCGCAGGCAGGACGAGATTGGCACGCCTTACTGCGTCACTTATGATTTTGATTCATTGGAAGATAAAAAGGTTACAATAAGAGAAAGGGATTCGATGCAGCAGGTCAGAATTCCGATTGAACATTTAAAAGATTTCTTTATCGGAAAATTTGAGCTGTAACGAACACAGCATTAAATTTGAACCTATTTGAAAAACTAGAATTTTTGTTGTTAGAAATTTATACATATGTTATTATGTTTTTTGGCAGTAAACAGGGAATATTTTGCCTATATGATTATCTGATATTTAGATCATAATATACTAGGAGGAAAATAACATGAAAAAATACGTGTATTTATTCAGCGAAGGCGACGCGTCAATGCGCAATCTGCTTGGCGGGAAAGGCGCAAACCTTGCCGAGATGACCGGTTTAGGCCTGCCGGTCCCCAGGGGCTTCACTGTCACAACGGAAGCCTGCACCCGTTATTATCAGGACGGAAAAATAATTGCGAAAGAAATCGAGGCTCAGATTTATGAAGCCCTTTCCAAAACGGAAGAAATCGTCGGCAAGAAATTCGGAGATCCGAAAAATCCGTTTCTTGTTTCGGTGCGTTCCGGTGCCCGCGCATCAATGCCGGGTATGATGGATACCATTTTGAATCTCGGACTGAATGACGAAGTCGTTGAAGGGCTCGCTGAATTAACGCAGAATCCCCGTTTTGCTTATGACAGCTACAGGCGCTTTATTACAATGTTTTCAGATGTCGTTATGGAGATAAACAAATCTGAATTCGACAAGGTTATGGACGAAATGAAAGAAAGAAAGGGAGTCGTACAGGATACGGATTTGGATGCGTCCGATTTAAAGGAACTCGTCGCGAAATATAAAGAACTGTACATTAGAATAAAAGGCGAACCTTTCCCTCAGGAACCGAAAGCTCAGTTAATGGAAGCGGTAAAAGCTGTTTTTAGATCATGGGATAATCCCCGTGCTATCGTATACAGGCGTTTGAATGATATCCCTTCCGATTGGGGAACGGCTGTTAACGTGCAGGAAATGGTATACGGGAACATGGGAAATGATTCCGGTACCGGCGTTGCGTTTACGAGGGATCCGGCAACAGGTGAAAAGAAACTGTACGGCGAGTTTCTTATGAATGCCCAGGGTGAAGATGTTGTTGCGGGGATAAGGACGCCCTACCCCATTGAAAAATTAAAGGAAATAAATCCCGAAGTTTATAACCAGTTTGTTGATATAGCTAAAAAACTTGAAAATCATTACCGTGATATGCAGGATATGGAGTTTACTATTGAGCGGGGCAAGCTGTTTATGCTCCAGACAAGAAACGGCAAGAGAACGGCGGCTGCCGCGCTTAAGATAGCGGTTGATCTTGTGAATGAAGGTATGATTACAAAGGAAGAAGCATTATTGAAGGTAGACCCGAAACAGCTTGACACTCTTCTTCACCCGCAGTTTGAACCCAATACTTTGAAAAAAGCGGAGCCGATAGCAAAAGGGCTGCCAGCGTCTCCAGGAGCCGCAACGGGTAAGATTTACTTTACGGCGGAAGATGCGGTGGAAGCGTTTGAAAAAGGCGAAAAACAGGTTATTTTGGTTCGTTTGGAAACATCCCCGGAAGATATAGAAGGTATGCACATTTCGCAGGGTATTTTAACAGGACGCGGAGGCATGACATCACATGCGGCCGTCGTCGCACGCGGAATGGGAACATGCTGTGTTGCCGGATGCGGGGAAATTAAAATCAACGAAGAAGGCAAATACTTTATTGATAAAAACGGGCGTAAGTTTACCGAAGGAGACTGGATCTCAATTGACGGTTCAACCGGAAATATCTATGGTGAAAAACTGCCTACAATAGAACCGAAGATGACCGGCTATTTCAATACCCTTATGGAATGGGCGGACGAAGTTCGCAGGCTTAAAGTAAGAGCAAATGCCGATACCCCTGCCGATGCTGCGCAGGCACTGAGGTTTGGCGCAGAAGGGATTGGCTTGTGCAGGACCGAGCATATGTTTTTTGAAAGCGACAGGATTGGTCCTATGCGTGAAATGATCGTATCACGTACGGCGGAACAGCGTAAAAAAGCATTGGATAAGCTTCTTCCGATGCAAAGGGCCGATTTTGAGGCTTTGTTCAGGGAAATGAAGGGACTTCCCGTTACTATCCGTTTCCTTGATCCCCCGCTTCATGAGTTCCTGCCGCAGGACGATGAAGATATAAGAACATTGGCGGACGAAATGGGAATGACGTATGATGAGCTTAATGGAATTATTTGTGAACTGCATGAATTTAATCCTATGATGGGTCACAGAGGATGCCGCCTGACGGTGTCTTATCCCGAGATAGCCGAAATGCAGACAAGAGCGATTATTGAAGCCGCAATAAATGTTAATAAGGAAGGAATGAATATCGTACCGGAAATAATGATTCCGCTCGTCGGTGAAGTTAAGGAACTGAAGTTTGTGAAAGATATCGTTGTTTCAACCGCCGACAAAATAATCAAGGAAGCAGGCGTAGACTTGAAGTATCTGGTCGGTACGATGATAGAAATCCCAAGGGCGGCCATTACAGCCGATCAGATTGCGGAAGAAGCCGAATTCTTCTCATTCGGAACAAATGACCTTACGCAGATGACTTTCGGTTTCAGCCGTGACGACGCTGGTAAATTCCTCGAAGAGTATTACAATAAGAAGATATATGAATTTGATCCTTTTGCGAGACTTGACCAGGTTGGCGTTGGTTCTCTTGTGAAAATCGCCGTGGAAAAAGGGCGGAAAACAAGACCCGATATCAAGCTCGGCATATGCGGAGAGCATGGCGGCGATCCGTCGTCGGTTCAATTCTGTCATGATGTCGGATTGGATTATGTATCCTGTTCACCATACAGGGTACCGCTTGCAAGGCTTGCTGCTGCCCAGGCGGCGATTAACTCCAAAAAGTAAAATCAATAAAACACGGGCAGGGCGCAAACCCTGCCCTTTAATTTTTGTCGCCCGGCGTCACCGAAAACACCCGAACCAGAGTCACGTACCAACCGGAACGCGACAGCAATGACTCGACCCGTTAATCACCCGCTGTCTTTTCGGCATAACTCTCGCGGGCTACTTGTTTAAAAAGAAACTCTGAGGTGCAACCAACTCTGCGGATTTAGCGCTTAATTGCGTGAAATCTGCGTTAAACGCTGAAAAACTGCGTTAAACGCCGAAAAGTGCTTGACATGGGATGAGAAATGTGCTAAACTGAATTCTGCTTTCCATATAGGGCTTTTTTTTATGTGTAAAATTTTTATTCTGCGGCGATAGTTCATTTTTTGAAGATAACAAACCGTTTTCTTCGAAGAATAAGCATCGCAAAGATTATTTTATTGTAATTTGGAAAGTGACTTAAAGTAATTTGATTAATACGGCTAAGTTGCGGATGGCAGCAGTTCTAGCGCATATGAGGGGTGTTACGCAATGAGAGTAAAAATTACATTGGCTTGTACGGAATGCAAGCAAAGAAACTATGATGGAATGAAAAACAAGAAAAACAATCCGGACAGATTGGAATTGAATAAGTATTGCAGGTTCTGCCGGAAACATACGCTGCATAGGGAAACCAAATAAGTTAAACTGTAACAGGTAGATGTTTCCGTTTTGAATAATGCGATAACACAGGAGATGTTGTAAATGGCCGAACAAAGTAAAAAACCCAATATTTTTCAAAGACTTGCAAGGTTTACAAAAGAAGTGCGGTCCGAATTAAAGAAAGTAATTTGGCCTTCGAAAAACCAGGTAATTAACAACACACTAATAGTTTTAATAACATGTCTCATTATTGGTGGAATTATTTGGATTTTAGATTTTCTTCTTAGCCAGTTGTATACGCTCGTATTTGTGTAATGCTGCAGTTGTGCGGTGTATCGTAACAAACGCGGTTTCCGTTTTGTTTGTATTGGCTGGCAGTGTATTGGGATTCAGACCGCTATATCGTTTTTAGCAAAGGAGGGAACAGGAGCGTGCCTCCGAAGAAAAATGGCTGAAGAAGCGAAGTGGTATGTTGTTCATACTTACTCTGGATATGAGAATAAAGTAAAAGCCAACCTCGAAAAAATAGTGGAGAACAATCCGCATTTGCAGGATTATATTATTGATATTGTCGTACCGATGGAGGAACAAATCGAGATCAAGGATGGAAAAAAGAAAGCGACATTGAAAAAGGTTTTTCCCGGATACGTACTTGTTAAAATGATAATTAATGATGAATCCTGGTATGTGGTAAGAAACACCAGGGGAGTTACGGGCTTTGTCGGACCCGGTTCAAAACCTGTGCCTTTATCTGATGAAGAAATAAGGGCAATGGGCGTTGAACAATTTGAAACTGTTGTTGATTACGAGATAGGTGACAGTGTAAGAGTTATTGACGGCCCGCTGGAAAGTTTTATTGGAACTGTTGAAGAGATAAGCATGGACAGGAAAAAAGTAAGAGTTATGGTTTCGATGTTTGGAAGAGAAACCCCGGTAGAGCTTGAGTTTACTCAGATTCAGAAGCTGTAACCGGAAACAGAAAATACAAAAACGGTTTTAATTTCCGCTGTTGACATTTGCGGAAATTTAAAATAGAATCTGCTTTTAGGCAGACTTTTTCTGGGAGGTGGACTATTATGGCAAAGAAAATTGTAGGAGTAATTAAACTCCAAATACCGGCAGGTAAGGCTACGCCTGCTCCACCGGTTGGACCAGCTTTAGGACAGCATAGTGTGAACATTATGGGTTTCTGTAAGGAATTCAATGAAAGAACGGCAAAGGATGCCGGGCTGATCATTCCGGTTGTAATCACGGTTTATGCGGACAGGTCATTTACGTTTATTACAAAGACTCCGCCTGCGTCCGTGCTGATAAAGAAAGCCTGCAAGATTGAAAGCGGTTCTGGCGTACCGAACCGCGAAAAAGTCGCGCGCCTTTCAAAAGAGGATTTGAAGAAAATTGCAGAAATGAAAATGCAGGATTTAAACGCAGGAAGTCTTGAAGCAGCAATGGACATGATCGCTGGAACAGCAAGGAGCATGGGCGTTGTTGTTGAAAACTGAAGTTATCGTTTTTTTGCAGTGTGGGAGGGAGTAATCCCGAAATTAGCACCACAAAGGAGTGATTTGATATGAAAAGAGGTAAGAAATACCTTGAAAGCCTGAAGCTTGTTGATAGAATGAAGCTTTACGAACCGGCGGAAGCTATGGATCTCGTACAGAAAACGTCAAAAGCTAAATTTGATGAAACAGTCGAGGTTCATATAAAACTCGGGGTTGACTCGCGGCATGCAGATCAACAGGTAAGAGGCGCGGTTGTACTGCCGCACGGTACAGGAAAAACTGTACGTGTGCTTGTTTTTGCAAAAGGCGAAAAAGCTACCGAAGCCGAAAAAGCCGGCGCGGAATATGTAGGCGCGGAAGATTTTGTTAATAAAATTCAAAAGGAAAACTGGTTTGATTTCGATGTTGTTGTTGCAACCCCTGATATGATGGGCGTTGTAGGGCGTCTTGGTCGGGTTCTCGGTCCGAAAGGATTAATGCCGAATCCGAAGGCCGGAACTGTTACGATGGATGTCGCTAAAGCAATATCGGATATTAAAGCGGGGAAAATAGAATATCGTCTTGATAAAACGAATATAATCCACTGCCCGATAGGTAAGGTTTCATTCGGAACCGAAAAACTGGTGGATAATTTCCGTACCTTGCTTGATGCGGTAATCAAGGCAAAACCTGCCGCCGCAAAAGGACAATACCTTAGAAGCGTTGTTGTGGCTTCGACAATGGGTCCCGGCATAAAGGTAAACCAGCAGAGAATTTTTGATTAACAAGACGGTAAATAGTGTTTACAAATAGTTTGTTATGTAGTAAAATAACGAAGCGTAAGTATATTTCCGAAAGTTTAATAATAAAGCCATAGACAGCAGGAACCGTCAGGTGTAACGTATATCATCCTGCCGAGGCGAAAAAGGATTTACCAAACAGGTAGTTTATTCGTAGTTAAATCCTCTGTATGTCTGTGGCAAACAAAGAATACAGAGGTTTTTTACTGCGTAAAAAGGCAAAATAAAAACACAATAGGTAATCAGGTAAAAATTCAGTAAGGAGGTGCCGCAAATGCCAAGTGAAAAAATCCTGGAACTGAAAAAAGCAAAAGTACAAGAACTGTCAGGAAAAATCAAAGAAGCAAAATCTTTTGTTTTGGCAGATTACAGGGGTTTGACCGTTGAACAGGATACACAGATGAGACGGGCTATGCGCGAAGCAGGGATTGAGTATATTGTCATTAAAAACTCAATTGCCAGGTTTGCAATGAAAGAAAACGGATATGATCAACTGGACGAATTTTTAAAAGGTCCGACATCCATTGCTATTAGTATGCAGGACCCGGTTGCTCCGTCCAAGATTATGACGAAATACGCCAAAGAATACGAAAAACTGGATCTTAAAGCCGGTGTCGTAGAAGGAAAGATAGTCGGCATTGATATGATAAAATCCATTGCCTCACTACCGTCCAGAGAAGAGCTGGTGGCTAAGGTAACAGGTTCCCTGGCAGCGCCGTTGTACGGAATTGTATCTGTGCTTAATGCGAATATTCGCGGCTTGGCGGTTGCTTTAAATGCAATTGCCGATAAAAAACAAACGCAAGCATCATAAATATTTTAAGTGGAGGTTTTGAATATGAGTGAAAAAGTTGCTAATTTAATTGAAGAAATTAAAGGTTTAACAGTCCTTGAATTATCTGAACTGGTAAAGGCTCTTGAAGAGGAATTCGGTGTATCCGCTGCCGCTCCTGTGGCTGTTGCAGCGGCTCCCGCAGCCGGTGGAGGTGCGGCTGATGCTGCTCCTGCTGAAGAAAAGACTGAATTTGATGTTATTCTTAAAGAAGTTGGCGCGGAAAAGATTAAGGTTATTAAGGTTGTACGTGAAGTAACCAATCTTGGCCTTAAGGAAGCGAAAGAATTGGTCGACAAGGCTCCTTCAACAATAAAGGAAGCCATTTCGAAGGATGAAGCCAACAGTATCGTTGAGAAGTTTAAAGAAGTCGGCGCGACCTGTGAATTGAAATAATTAACCTGTTTACCTGATAAAGCCTGCGTAAAAACGCAGGCTTTTTATCATTGCGGGATTAACTTTTGAATCTTGCGTAAGTTTTTTATCAATGGTATTATAACGAAATAGAAGCCCCGGCGTGTTGAGACTGCCAAGGCAATTTTCCATATAGATTAGTCAGAAACAGGATGGTGAAAAAATGATAGAAAACATAAAGGTTAATGCATCGGGAAACATGGAAATAGGAGGATGCGATACTGTTGAACTAGTCAGGGAATTTGGAACTCCGCTTTATGTTTTGGATGAAATGGTTATCCGTGAAAATTGCAGGAGATATAAAAACGCGATTGACAGATATTACGACGGAAACGGGCTCGTACTGTATGCAAGCAAAGCTTTCTGCACTCTTGCGGCATGCAGGATTGTACACCAGGAAGGCCTGGGGCTTGATGTGGTGTCAGGCGGTGAATTGTATACTGCCATAAAGGCCGGTTTTCCGATGGAAAAGGTTTATTTTCACGGAAACAATAAAACCTTGGAAGAGATTGAGATGGGAGTTGACTATAATGTTGGCCGTTTTGTTGTTGACAATTATACGGAACTCCTGAATTTGAATGATACAGCGTGCAGGAAAAATAAGAAAGTGAAGATATTGTTCCGTATTAAACCGGGTATAGACGCCCATACACATGAGTTTATACGGACTGGTCAAATAGATTCCAAATTCGGAGTCGCGCTTGAAAACGGAGAAGCCCATGAAATTATTTCAATGGCAAAAGAAATGGACAACGTTGAAGTCGTCGGGGTACACTGCCATATAGGGTCACAAATATTCGATCTTGAGCCTTTTGAACATGCTGCCGAAATAATGCTGGATTTTATTGCCGATATCAGGGATAAATACGACATAAACATAACCGAACTTAATCTTGGAGGCGGTTTTGGAATTCGCTATACGAGCAAGGATGACCCTGTTGAATACGACAGTTATATTGAATCGGTATCAAAAGCGGTAAAGCGCATGTGCAAAGAAAAAGGACTGGGTAAAATGTATATACTGATAGAACCCGGACGTTCGATTGTCGCGCCCGCAGGCATCACACTTTACCGGATTGGGGGCGTGAAAGAGATAAAAGGGGTTAGAAAGTATATTTCGATTGACGGCGGAATGGGCGACAATCCCAGGTATGCACTTTATAAATCGGAATATACGGCACTGCTTGCGAACAAACCTTTCGCTCCTCACACGGAAACTGTTACAATAGCTGGGAAATATTGCGAATCGGGTGATCTTATTGCAAAGGACATTTCATTTCCAAAAGCGGAGATCGGAGATATAGTCGCGATACTTGCTACCGGAGCGTATAACTATTCGATGGCAATGAATTATAACAGAATCGGAAAACCGCCGGTAGTGCTTGTTAAGGACGGGAAAGCGCGGTTGATTGTAAAACGCGAGGACTATGATGATCTGATCCGCAACGATATTATTCCGGAAGATTTATAACGGGTCTGAGTATATACGCCGCTTCTTGCAGGTGGCATGCAACGGCTTAAAATATGGACGGCGGGATTCTTTAAGAGGGAACCGAAAGGTTCCCTCTGTTCTTAGACCGGAAACCCGGAGAACTGTTGCAAATAACGGAAGCAAAGAGCTTCATTTAAGATTAATGTTTTGGTACGTGCTTTTGTACAAGAAAACGATACTCGAAACAGGACCCTCGTGAATAATGATCCATACAGACGTTGACATATAAGGTTTAAACTAATATCATTAAAAAAAGGAATTGCAGTATATGGAGGGTGTTAATTTGGCAAAACCTGTTGTCGCAGTAGTCGGCAAACCCAATGTCGGCAAGTCGACATTCTTCAATTATATAACAGACAGGCGGATTTCAATTGTCGAGGACACTCCGGGCGTGACACGGGACAGGATCTATGCCGAATCGGAGTGGAGAGGGCGGGAGTTTATAGTTATAGATACCGGTGGCATAGAACCGTTTACCGGAGATTATATTAAACGACAGATGATTCGCCAGGCTGAATTGGCAATTGAGACGGCCGATGTGATCATATTCATGGTTGACGTAAAAGAAGGTTTGACTCCCGCTGATGAAGATGTGGCAAATATGCTTAGAAAATCCAAAAAACCGGTTGTGGTTGCCGTAAATAAGGTTGATAATGTCGGTGATGTTCCGCCTGAAGTATACGAGTTTTATAACCTTGGTTTCGGCGATGTATATGCAATATCGTCAATTCACGCGCTTGGACTCGGAGAGCTTCTGGATGCTATTTACGAGCACTTTCCTGCCGATACAGGCGAATATGAAAGCGAAGACTATATTAAGGTCGCTGTGATAGGTAAACCGAATGTCGGCAAGTCTTCATTGATTAATTGCATATTAGGGGAAGAACGTGTCATAGTAAGCGACATACCCGGCACGACACGGGATGCGATAGATACGCCCGTCGAGCGTGAAGGAAAGAAATATATTTTTATTGATACGGCCGGGATACGCAGAAAAAGCAAAATTGAAGAAAACATCGAACGGTACAGCGTTATCCGCTCATGGACCGCGGTAGAAAGGTCGGACGTTTGCGTTATTATGATTGACGCGCAGGATGGAGTAACCGAGCAGGACACAAAAATAGCCGGCTATGCGCATGAACAAGGCAAAGCTTGTATAATAGCGGTGAACAAATGGGATATGATTGAGAAAGAAACAGGCGTGCTTGAAAATTACCGCAAGACTGTTATCAGCAAACTTGAGTTTATGAGTTACGCGCCGGTAACGTTTATTTCCGCAAAAACCGGTATGCGCATAGACCGTCTTTTTGACCTGATTGACCATGTTTATAGCCAGGCATCGCTTCGCGTAACAACGGGGGTTTTGAATGATGTGCTGAATGAAGCGCTTGTAATGGTTCAACCTCCTTCAGACAAAGGCAGAAGGCTGAAAATCCGCTATATTACTCAAACAGGTGTTAGACCTCCAACATTCGTATTGTTTGTGAATGACATGAACTTAATGCATTTTTCCTATGAAAGGTATCTTATGAATACGTTAAGATCAAATTTCGGATTTGAAGGTACTCCCATCCGGTTTATATTAAAAGAAAAGAACATAGAAGCATAAATTCTCGCTGTAAAGGTTGTGATTGAAATGGCATTAGTGGTAATATACGTAGTTTTATCCGTTATTGTCGGGTATTTGCTTGGTAGTATTAATGCGTCGGTAATAATTGGCAAGATTTTATATAGAAAAGATATACGCGAATACGGAAGCGGCAACGCAGGAGTGACAAACACTCTGAGAACATTCGGGAAGCCTGCGGCTGCAGCCGTTCTTATCGTTGATTTTCTCAAAGGAATTGCCGCCTGTTTAATTGGGCATTTATTAGTCGGATATATAGATAATTTCGGATGGGTAGGTGTTTATCTGGCCGGGTTCGCTGCTGTTTTAGGTCATAATTGGCCGGTCTTTTTCGGTTTCAGGGGCGGTAAAGGAGTTTTGACATCGTTTGCCGTTGTTATGTATATCAGTCCCGTTCCCGCACTTATATGCCTGGCCGTTTTTATTGTTGTTGTAGCGTTAACCAGGTATGTTTCTCTCGGCTCTATGGTTGGAGCGGTTTTCTGGCCGATCGTTTCGTTGTTTTATAATTTGCCCGCATTGGTGGTTGCGGTTGCCGTGCTTATGTCGGTTTTAATTGTAATACGGCACAAGGATAATATAAAACGTCTGTTTGACGGAACAGAAAAAAAATTGAGTTTTAAAAATAAAAAATGATATAATGCTGTAAACGCATTAATATTTTCTACCCTGGTATTCCGATAAAAAGAACGATTGGGTTGTTTTAGTTTTGTACATGCGGGGGTAAGGAATGAAGGTTGATTATATTAATCCCGTATTAATAGCTTCAAGTAAAATAATAAAAGCTTTGCTGCAGGAAGATATAACCCTTGGGCGTTTGTCGCTTATGGATAACCATAATCTTGTTAACAGTTTGGCTATTATTATTTGGATGAGCGGTGATTTTGAAGGCCGGTTCCTGTTTGCGTTAAAAAGAGATGTAGCTTTATATATAGCAAGCGTTATGATGGGCGAGGAAGTAACCGTTTTAAACGATATGTCCAAAAGCGCTATTGCTGAAATGTCATCTATGATTCTTGGTAGGACGGGTATTATATTTTCCGAGCGCGGAATCGATGTCAGAATAAGCTACCCTACGATGATTGAGGGTGACAGTATCTACATTTCCCCGATTAATCAAAGGAAACGTTCTATAATTAATATTCCGTTGATTATGAGCAATGGACATGTAATTGATATGAAAATTGAAAGCAGTGATTTGATCCAGGATAATTGAAAAATATTTTAATTAGTCCGGATGAAAATAAATTATTTAGAACGGAGAGTTAAAAAATGGAGAACGGATGGGGCGTAGCGATGTACTTTTCCGGAATTGCCGCATGCTTGGGAATTGCTACGGTATTAAAGTTGAAAGTGAGGCTGTTCCAAAAGCATTTAATGCCCACGGCAATGCTTGCCGGTGTAATCGGTTTTATCGCTCTTCAGATTGGCCGTTATGTTTTTGGATGGGTTACTGAAGAAAAACTTGCCCAGATTCAGAACGAATTGGGCTACCTGATTTCACACCTGATGGGAATAGGTTTTATTTCTTTGGCTTTGAAGGACAGAAACAAGAAGAAAAACGATGATATTGCAAACACCGGATATGCAATTGTCATCACCTATATGGTTCAGGGCATACTGGGTTTGGCTATTTCGCTGCTGCTTATAAAATTCTTTTTCCCGGATTTGTTCCCGCCATTCGGTATGCTATTGCCCCTCGGGTTTGCCCAGGGACCGGGACAAGCGGTTAATATCGGAATCAAATGGGAGCAGGCAGGATTCCGCAACGGCGCCAATGTCAGTCTGGCAGTTGCAAATTTAGGTTTTTTATGGGCATTGATAGGGGGAGTTCCGTTTTTAAACTTCCTCCTGAAGAGGGTATATAAAAACCAGCGAAAGTACAGTATCCATGAAGTAAAGGATCTTGAACATGATAAATACTCGCAGCGTACGATTTCGGTTCCCAAAAGCGTCCATATCGATGATCTCAGCATACAACTGCTATTAATCGGTTCGGTTTATTTAGTAACATATCTGTTCATTTATGGTGTTTCGCGATTAATTACGCCGCTGGGCACGTTTGGCGAAACAGTATCTGAAATGCTATGGGGTTTCAACTTTATAATTGGTACTGTTATTGCCATAGGCCTGCGTTTTTTTATGGACAAAATGCGTGTAAAACGGGTTATTCGCATTAATTATGCGGATAATTACCTGCTCCAGCGTATTTCCGCCGGTGCGTTTGATTTTATGATAACGGCGTCTATGGCGGCAATTTCAGTAACCGTTTTGAGTGATTACCTGGTTCCGATCCTGGTATTGACTACCGCCGGCGGGTTGTTTACGATGGTGTACACATATTTTATCGGGCGTCTGATATATGAAAAAGAACAGCTTGAGCACATAATAGCGCTATACGGTATGTGGACAGGAACTATAACAACGGGTATAGCGCTGCTACGTGAAATTGATCCGTATTCGAAAACGAATGTACCGGAAAACCTTGTATTGGGAAGTGGATACGCGATATTTGTCGGGTTCCCGCTGATGATTATTCTTGGTCTGCCGCTGCAAGGGTATAAATTGAACCAGCCGGTTTATTATTTATGGACTTTTATTGCGATGGCGGCGGTAACGCTTATAATGACGCTTATATTATTATGGAATACCAAGTCAAACAAAAGGGCGGTACCGGGGAAACAGAAATAAAAGAGGGCTTTTCAGCTCTCTTCTTCATCAACTACGGTATTTTTCGGCTTGCTGTATTTGAAATCGGATCTTTTCTTTTTATTATCCGTTTCGTCAAGCGCGGGATTCGATATCATTTTGCAGTTGCCCTCAAAAACAGCGCCTTCGTCGGTAACGAAGCTATGTACTTCCATATCGCCTATTAAACGGGCGGTGGATTCAAGCCGAAGGTTGTTTTTCACATGGACATCACCGTTAATGGTACCCGCGAGAATCAGATTTTCAGCCCAGACACTTCCTGTAATTGTTGCATTAATAAGCACAATAACATCGCCGGAAGCTTTTATGTCTCCCTCTACACGTCCTGTAATCTTAATCGAACTGTCAGATTCAATATCTCCCTTAATTGTCGTATTCTCCCCAATAATTGTATCCATCAATGCAGAGTTTCGTTTTTTTAACATTACAGTACCTCCTTGAAATACTAATTATTGCTTATCCTCCACGTTCTGCGGCTTTTTACCGATAAACATGGTGGGATCTATCGGCCTATCGTACAGCCTTATTTCAAAATGCAGGTGCGGACCGGTTGAGACGCCGGTGTTTCCTACCTTTGCAATTTCTTCTCCCGCTTTTACCTTTTGCCACTTTCTTACCATTATTTTTGAACAATGCGCGTATCTTGTCACGAGGCCATTACCGTGATCGATATCCACACAATAACCATAACCGCCGTTTTTCCCCGCGGCAATAACCGTTCCCGCCGCGGCCGCGTAAACAGGATTTCCTGTTTTGCCTCCAATATCAACGCCGGTATGCTCCATGAACCGCCTGTAAATAGGATGAAGCCGGTTTCCATAGCCCGATTCAATTATTCCTTCCGTTGGCCAGACAGTAGGCAAATGATTCAGATAATCCGTCAGTTCTTCCCTTATTTCGGCAAGCTCTGAAAAAAGCTCGTCTTCTTTTATATCGGCCTGTTCCAGGAAATTCAATATAGCTTTTAATTCGGCAATTTTCCCCACAAATGAAACAGCGGGATTGGATAATGCCGATGACCGGCTTACGGACAGAGTTTTAATTTCCTTTTCAATGTAGTTTTGTGTAAGATATTTTACCTGAAGCGCAAATTCATCCATTTTTTCTTTAGTGATATTATCCAAATCCTCAGCTTCGGATATAACGGACAAGTTTTTTTCAACAATGTTTTTCTGTTCGGAAATGAAAGTGTACAGTTCTTCCTGTGCCTTTTTTAATTCCTGGTTTTCGCGTATTGTTGCGGCAAGATAACCGGAAAAAGCTAAAATAACAATCATAAATACAGCGAACAGCATAAAAAGCTTGGAGTAAAAATTCGCGATTTTCCATTTTATTATCTTATCCGAATTATGAGGTACGATCATGAAAGAAATATATTTTTTCGCTCTTAATGATTTCCCTCTAATTTTTTTCATATTTTCACCTTTGTTCCTGTTACCCTTTTTCTCCAATGGCTTTTATACACCGGTTCGTCTCAGCTTACGAACCATAGTATAAGCCTTTTTCTTTTTATATATGTTCTAGAAAATATTACACGTTTTTTTCTATTATAATACAAAACGATTTCAAAATGAAGTATTAAATATTTTTGTCGTACTGTGTCACCGAAAACACTCGAGCCAAAGCCGCTTACCAACCGGAACGCGGCAGCAATGCCTCGACCCGTTAACCACCCGCTGCTTATATGACATTATTTCCGCGGGTCCAACACAATAATTATAAAGTACTATTGTGTGAAGCGTAAAAAAAACGATATATAGTTGGAAGGTTTATTAAAAAATGTTATTATTAATAATAATAATCAGCGCGTGGAGGGTAAAATATGCGGGATTTTGAGAAGCTTGGAGTTTTTTATTTAGGAAAAGAGTACGATTTGGAAGAAAAGCGGATCAAGGATGAACTGGTATTATACAAGTCTAAGGACTTAACCACACACGCGGTAATCATAGGGATGACAGGCAGTGGAAAAACCGGCCTTGGCATTGGGATTATCGAAGAAGCCGCTATAGACAATATTCCTGTTATAGCTATTGATCCGAAAGGAGATTTGGGAAATCTTGCCTTGACTTTCCCTGGGCTGCGTAAAGAAGACTTTTTGCCCTGGGTAAATGTCCACGAAGCTGCCAATAAGGGAATGTCGGCAGAGGAATATGCGGATGCCCAGGCGGAGCTATGGCGCAAAGGCCTTTTCGAGTGGGGCCAGGATGAAAAACGGATAGAGAGGCTTCGCAATGCCGCAAGTGTCAGAATTTACACTCCTGGAGGTTCCGCGGGAATTGGGGTATCTCTCCTGCGATCTTTTAATGCCCCGTCCCGGGAAATTTTAAATGACAAAGACGCTTACCGGGATCGGGTTGATATTACGACAAACAGTTTGCTTACGCTGCTTGGATTTAATGTAGATCCTTTTACAAGCAGGGAGTATATTTTAATATCCAATATATTCGAACATACATGGAGCAGGGGGCAGAATCTTGATCTCCCCGGGCTTATTTCCGCGATACAAAAACCTCCTTTCGATAAAATAGGGATTATGGACGTGGAGAGCTTTTATCCGTCGAAAGACAGATTTTCGCTTGCGATGATGCTTAACAGTCTTTTGGCTTCACCCGGTTTTAAAGCATGGCTTGAAGGTGAGCCCATGGACATTAACCGGTTCCTGTATGATGAAAACGGCAAACCTGGCATTTCAATTTTTTCAATTACTCATCTTTCCGACAGTGAGCGTATGTTTTTTGTAACAATGCTTTTGAATGAAGTATTGTCATGGGTTCGCGGACAGCCGGGTACAGGCAGTCTTAGAGCTATATTGTATATGGACGAGCTTTTCGGATATCTTCCCCCGATTGCAAACCCGCCTTCGAAAGCTCCGCTTTTAACGCTTCTCAAACAGGCGCGGGCATTCGGATTGGGTTTGGTTCTGTCGACGCAAAACCCCGGCGACCTTGATTACAAAGCCCTATCAAATGCGGGAACCTGGTTTATCGGACGTCTTCAGACCGAACGCGATAAGGAGAAGGTGCTGGCAGGTTTGGAAGGGGCAGCCGCATCAGGGAAATTTGACCGTGAGAGAACGAGGCAGATTTTGGCCGGTCTCGGCAATCGCGTATTCTATCTCCATAACGTACATAACGATGAGCCTGTAATTTTCAGTACGAGATGGGTTCTTTCGTATTTGGCCGGGCCGCTCACACGAGATCAGATAGCGTCATTGACATCAAAGGAAACCGTTTATGAAAAACCTCAAACTTTTCAGGATAATACGCCTCAAATACATAAAACCGGCGCTTTTCACAAGACTCGGATGGACTCCTTGAAATCGACAGTTCCTGTGCTTTCGCCGCAAATAAAACAGGTGTATTTCCCGGCGACTGGCATTGATGCCGGGAACTTGATATATGTTCCTTCGGTTATCGGCGTAGCCGATGTGCTATACAGCAACGCAAAACTCGGGGTGGCGGTATCTGAGAGTTATACGTTGCTTGCGCCGCTCCATGAAGGGCCGGTTCCGCTTGATTGGAACGAGGCGGAGCAAATAGATATTAACCTGCGTGATCTGGAAACCAGTCCGGTTGAAGGAGCGTGTTTTGCCGATTTCCCGGACGCGGCATCAAAAGCGCGCAGTTATGAGGACTGGAAGAGGCTCCTGACGCAGTTTATTAGAACAAATTTAAGTCTTAAGCTTTTTTACAGCCCTACATTAAAACTGCTTTCCGAGCCCGGAGAGGATGAGCGCGATTTTCGCATACGAATACAGCACATAGCCCATGAACGGCGCGATGAAGCTTTGGACGCAATCCGGAAGAAATACGCGTCGAAACTCGACACGCTCGAAGAAAGGCATAGGCGGGCAAAACAGGAAGTAGAGAGACAAAATGCATTGGCAGCTCAAAGGAAAGTTGAAGCGGCGGTTTCGGCGGGAACTGCGCTGCTGGGGGCGCTTCTTGGAAGAAAAGTTATCAGCGCGACTTCGGTCTCCCGGCTTGGAACTGCTGTCAGAAGCACTTCACGGGCATTCAAAAGCGGTCAGGAAATCAGCGGAGCAGTTGAAACACTTCAGGCAATTGAAACTCAAATCCAGGAATTGCAGTTGGAGCTTGAACGGCAACTCGAGAAAATATCCGCCGACTATGATGTAATGGAAGAAAAGCTGGAGAATGTGGAAATCAGGCCTGTGAGCGGCAACATAACAGTGCATTTTGTCGGCCTAGCGTGGGTTCCGGAAACCAAATAAACTTTCAGTTCTTTTCTGTTTGATTACTGCTGTCTGAGCCTGTTCCGCTTTTAGCGGAGCAGGCGTTTTTGCGCGCTTATTGCCGTATGTCTTAATAGTTTTCCAGCAATATTTATTATTTAGCGGTAACATTATGCGAATTGTTAACATAACTTGTACTATAAACATGAAAAAGGAGGGTTGGCAATGGATTACAGAAGTATGTCAGTAGACTGCAAAAATACTTTTTTCCCGGTGAGTCCGTTTGAAAATAAAAAGGCGGCACGACGGCCTGATAACATTATGCAGACGCATACCCATGAATTTACCGCTTCGACAGAGCTTGCATTGAGAGATGATTTAAGACATAACCACAGATTCGCGGGTGTGACAAGTGAAGCTATTCCTGCAGGCAGAAGCCATATCCATAAAATAAAGGTTAATACGACATTTGACCTGAATCATTTTCATGAGCTTATAGTTAAAACAGGTCCTGCAGAGACTGTTAACTCCCGTGACCCCAGGAAAGGACAGGTGCATGTACACTTTGTGGAAGGCGAGACGACGGTTAATGGTTCGGTTCCGCACGACCATGAGGTGTTATTTGTTACGCTGGCCGCACCGAATCCCCCAAACAAATAATGAGCGGTTAGGCTTAAATTATTTAACTAACACCCTGTTGTTGAGGGTGTTTTTTCAACTCGGAACATCTGCTAATTGACATATTCTGTATTAGATGTTAACATAAATATAGCATTTTGCATATACACTAATATCAAAGATGAAAGATAAATAAAAAATGATAAGTATAAAGAAATATATACCAATAATTTTGTCAATAATGATTATTATGTCTTTTACAGCGTGTAATAAAAAGGATCCAGGCGCAAATTTTACTGATAAACGCGATGACAGGACAGCAGAAATATATGCGGGTGACAGAATGCAGGCTGAATATACATGTAAATACGAAATTAAGGTGATTATTACTGACAGACACATCCTGTATTCGGACTTTTTCAGTTCCGCGCCTGTTTTGCTTAGTGTAGAAACTAATGAAACAATAAATATGCTTTCTGAAACAGAACTGTCTTCAAATATTTTAAGCCCCGATTCTTGAATAAAGTTTATACTATTGGCTGCGATTTTATAGTATAATAAAAGAAAAGGAAAACCATAATTTAGTGTCATATTGGAAAAAATATTGTTTTTATTTGAATTGCATGGGTTGTCTTTTGAAGCATTTGCTGATAAGGAAAATAAATATCATCATCGGTATAATGGGACAAAACCCGGCACGTTTATGCATTGCTGCTTCTTTGCTGAAATTAACGTTTAACAGTGCCGGTATTGTCTGTATATAAAACAAAAAAGAAAGCAGAAAGGCGGTATAAAAATGAAAAAAGTCCGTTTTGGAATTGTCGGAGTCGGCAATATGGGGTCGGCGCATCTTCAGTATCTTGCCAATAATGAAATATCCGGTGCTGAAGTTTCCGCAATATGCGATATCAATGCCCAAAGACTGAAAATGGCGGGGGAGCGGTATCCATCTGTCAAGCTGTATTCAGAAATTAATGCCATGCTGGACAGCGGTGAAGTGGATGCCGTTCTTATAGCGACACCTCACTACGATCACCCGCCTCTTGCCGTGAAGGCGCTGGAAAAGGGTATACATACGCTTATTGAAAAACCTGCCGGAGTATACACGAAACAGGTGGAACAAATGAACCGGGCAGCGGAAAAATCCGGGCTTGTTTTCGGAATTATGTATAATCAGCGGACAAACCCGGTCTACCAAAAACTTAGGGATTTGGTTCTGTCCGGGGAGCTTGGCGAATTGAAACGCACTAACTGGATTATTGACTGGTACCGCCCTCAAAGC
Organism: Clostridiales bacterium DTU069; assembly: GCA_001512485.1. GTDB lineage: Bacteria > Bacillota > Clostridia > DSM-8532 > DSM-8532 > DTU069. Next base: position 138,814 of record LFRV01000079.1, read on the forward strand.
TACTATGATTCCGGCGGATGGCGAGCTACCTGGGCTGGTGAAGGAGGAGGCGTTCTTCTTAACCAGGATCCGCATCAGTTGGATCTGTGGCAGTGGACCTGCGGCATGCCGGTAAGAGTCCGGGCATTTTGCAATTTCGGAAAATATCATAATATCGAAGTGGAAGACGAAGTAACGGCATACGTGGAATATGAAAACGGAGCGACCGGAGTATTTGTGACTTCTACGGGAATCACGCCGGAAACGAACCGTCTTGAGGTAGTCGGAGATAAAGGGAAGGTGGTTATAGAGGATAACTGTATCGTCTTTTACCGGCTGAGAGTTCCTGAAAGACAGTTTAACCGGGAGTACAAAGGCGGTTTTGGAAGCCCGGAATACTGGAAATGCGAAATCCCTGTGGCTCCGGGTCCCGGCGGTCAGCATAAAGAAATCACGCAGAATTTTACGAATGCGATTTTAAAAGGAGAGAAATTATTGGCTCCCGGGGTTGAGGGAATCAACGGCCTGCAAATTTCAAATGCGATGCATCTATCGGCATGGATCAACGACTGGATAGAAATTCCCGTAAACGCTGATCTGTATTACGAAGAATTGAAGAAAAGAATAGATAACTCCTCTTTTAAAAAAGAAACAAAAGACGTAATCCTTGATGTAAGCGGAACCCATTAAAGAAAGCAAATAAACAATAAACCCATCGGACACTTAAAAATGTCCGGTGGGTTTAATAGATCCATTTTCTTTTAATATTGTTCGTGCTGATGGTAAACAGGGCTATGCTGTAACCTGTAAGAACCAAAAGGCTGACCAACGGACTGATCGAGCCTGAGGCGTTAAATGAGTGTTTGAGCATATCGGCGCCGTAGGTAAGCGGCAGCGCATATGATAACGGCCTGATAAAAACCGGAAGACTTTCTATGGGAATAAACAGGCCGCACAGGAACATCATCGGAAACCTGAAGAAATTTGAAAAGGTTTGTGCTTCAAAAACTTCACTTGCCGAAACAGCAATAAACAATCCGAGAAAAGCTGATGTCACCGCAATCAACACCACGCCGGCAAATGTTAACAGCCAGTTTATACCTGGTAAATCAATTATTAACGATGCAAATAATACCGGTATAAAGGCGTTTATAATCCCAATAATAATCGCGCCGGTTGTTTTGGCAAGCATCAAAAGATTTAAACTGATGGGCGCCAGCAGCAATCTTTCGAATGACCTGCTTCTTCTTTCGAAAGTAATGGTGACGGCAAGCATTGATGTTGTGCCGAAAAGAACCGACAATGCCATAACGCCCGGAAGGATTCCGCGAATGTCTACATCGCTGTTCGAACGGATAAAAAACATAAGTGTCCAGGAAACGGGGAAAATAATGCCCCAGCTTATATTCGGCGGTTTCAGGTAATAGTTTTTCATATCTTTTGCCAATATACTCCAAAAAGCCAGGATTTTGTTCATTTCTTTTTCCCTTCCTTTTCCTTGTGAAGTTTGTCTATTTCGATTCCGGTAATTTTTATGAATACTTCTTCAAGGGACGGACGTATTACTTTTGCTTCGTTTATTTTTATCCCGTTGTTATCAAATAATTTCATAAAGGGCATAATTTCTATCCGGTTCCTGGAACTGATGCGTATGCTGTGATCAGTAACCGACTTAACAGTTATACCAGGGAAATTGCTTATTACAAGCTTTTCAAGGTTTGAACCATTTGAATCGGTATCAAATTCAACAATATTCTCCTGCCGGGCTTCAATTAATAAATCATGCACGTTGCTGAGTTTAATGATTTTGCCTTCAACTATAAAGCCTATCCTGTGGCAAAGTCTTTCAGCCTCTTCAATGTAATGCGTTGTTAAAAATATCGTTGTTCCGTTGTCATTTAGGTTTTTAATCATTTTTCTGATCTGCCTGGCGCTTTCCACATCTATTCCTGTGGTTGGCTCATCCAGGAACAGTATTTCGGGATTATGAATAATGCCGGCTGCTATTGTCAATTTTCTCTTCATACCTTTTGAATACGCTTTAAACGTACGCTTTCCCGCATTATCCAAAGAAAACTGCTTTAGAAGTTCTTTTGCTCTTTTTTCGCGGATCCCTTTTTTAATGCCATAAAGCGACGCACAAAAGACCAGGTTATCAAAACCGCTCATATCATCATACAGATTGCTTTCATCAGGCACTATGCCGATTATCCGCTGGACTTTCTTAATATGCTTAATTCCATCGTATCCCGCAATTGTTATTTCTCCCGACGTCGGCGCCGCCAAACCTGTTAGCATGTTTATCGTCGTTGTTTTTCCTGCGCCGTTAGGACCTAAAAATCCGAATACTTCCCCTTTTTTAACATTAAAGTTGATGCCTTTTACGGCTTTAAATTCACCGAAACTTTTAACTAGATTTTTTACTTCAATTATGTTCAAGCTAAAACCTCACTTCCCTTTTCTCCAACTCGCATAGTTCTGCCAATTTTTTCGCCGCGTTTCGAAGATAATCGCGGTCAATATAATAGTGTGTAAAATAACCTCTTTTTTCACCTTTAACTATCCCTGCGTTTCTTAGGACTTTTAAATGCTGTGAAACTGCGGATTCGGACATACCAAGCTGTTTTGCCAGTGCGCCTACGCAAAAATCATACTGTAAAAGGAGTTTAACCAGGCAGTATCTTGTTTCATCGCCCAATGCTTTCAAAATATCAAACAGCTCGGACAAGAGCATCACTCCTTTAATTAAGTATATACTGAACCAAATTATAATATACTTAAATAAACGCGTCAAATGCTGTAATAATAAACATAAGCTTTGGTTTGTGCAATAATAGCCGGCATGATAAGATAGAGTCGGTAATCTTTTTACAGTTTGACAATGCTTCCTTTAAAATTTTCCACGGGGAGAACTGCTGTATGGAATATAGAAATATAAAACCGGCTATATTTTTATCCCGGATGAACCGTTTTGTTGCCAATATAGAGATTAACGGCAGAACTGAAATTTGCCATGTTAAGAATACGGGAAGATTAAAAGAATTGTTAGTGCCTGGCGCGAGAGTGTTTGTGCAGGAGTCTGCTAACAGCAGCCGCAGGACCAAATATGACCTTATATCGGTATATAAGGGCAAAAGGCTTGTGAATATAGACAGCCAGGTGCCGAATAAAGTGTTTCATGAATGGATATCGGATAACGACATTTTTGGAGATATCGTTTTAATTAAGCCCGAATATACGTACAAAGACTCACGTTTCGATTTTTATATGGAAACAGCCGACAGGAAAATATACATAGAAGTTAAGGGAGTGACACTTGAGGAAAACGGTGCCGCACTGTTCCCCGATGCTCCAACCGAACGCGGAATAAAGCATATAAAAGGGCTTTGCCGGAGTGTAAAAGAAGGCTATGAAGCATACATAATATTTATCATACAAATGAAGGATGTCCTTTATTTCACGCCCAATGCCAAAACTCATAAAGCTTTCGCTGATGCGCTTGTAAACGCGAAAAATCAGGGGGTAGAAATTCTGGCCCTTGATTGTTTGGTTACAGAAAACTCGATACGGGCAAATAATTTCGTCGATGTCAGGTTATAAAGTATCATCCTCTTTTTTACCCAGGTTTTCGATTGCCTGTTTATCCGCTGAAGACAATTTGTCTATCAAATAGTTGGAGTCCTTGCGTTGCATATTTTCATACTCCTGTTTTAACGCGAGGTATGCCTGTTCGATTTCCGCTTTTAGTTCCCTGGCGGATAATAGTGAGCAGCCTGCTCCCCTGATGATAATCTGCTGCAGCGCGTCCGATGTGGCAACGGTTATGTCATATTTTTCGTGGTTGTCATGGGCGAATTTCTCAATAAAATGGTCTGCGGTCTGCGCTTCCTTCGTATATACGACGCGGATATTATGATAGTCGAATATCTCTTCGGCGTGCCGCTGAACACGGTATGCGTCAAACACAACCATTAATCTGCATTTCCGGATCCCCTGGTAGTTGCTCAGGATATCAAGTAATTTAGTCCTGGCGCTTTCCATATTTTCATCCGCGAGCTCTTTCAGTTCGGGCCACGCGTGGATGACATTGTATCCGTCGACAAGAAGATACTCTTCCTTGATTTCCTTCGGCCTGCCGATATAAGGAACGGGATTATTATTATTCTGATATGCTCTGCGTTTTTTCCATACAGACTTCTTTCCGGTATTTGCAAAAAACGTCTGCTGAAAAATCTTCTCTATCTCCTCGAGGCTTATTGCTCTTTCTGTTGTGACTGAAGCCCGGTTTCGCACCGCATCTTCCGGTTGGTTCCCATTTGTCTGAAGACAGCTTGGAACATGCATATGATTTTTTACTTCATGCCAGTTAACAAAAAAGCCTGCTCCGCGAGCGAAAAATATCGAACCTGTCGGATTTTCAGGGTCTCTTTCCGGGTCATACGCGATTTTTTTAATTACCTCTTCCGTATTATGGCATGGTTCATATCCTTTAACAGTGTAAAATAAACGGCCGAGCCCTTTCGTATATGCGACAACTTCTTTCTGGTAGTTCCGCATTGCTGCGACTGGGGCGCTGCCTGTAAGTACCGCCGTTTCATTGTTTGTTTGCGATACTTCGCATGTACCGTGCATTTTCTCGATATCGCTTATCGCCCTGCCAATAGCATTTTTTGGAATCTCGAGTTGGAAGGCATAATATGGCTCGAGCAGGATCGATTCCGCTTCCATTAGTCCGTGGCGCACGGCACGGTATGCCGCCTCCCTGAAATCGCCGCTTTTAGTATGCTTTTTATGCGCCTTGCCGCCGATCAAAGTGATTTTCATGTCTGTAATTGCCGACCCTGTTAAAACCCCTTTATGCTCTTTTTCCTGCAAATCTGCGAGAACGAGTCTCTGCCACCGTTTATCGAGCATGTCTTCATCGCAATCCGTTCCATACTGCAAACCGCTTCCGCGCTCCGCGGGCTCCAAAAGAACGTGGACTTCAGCGTAGTGCCCCAAAGGTTCGAAGTGGCCAACCCCTTCAACCGCATCCGCGATCGTTTCTTTATAAAGAATTCTTCCTTCACCGAACGTTACTTCGAAACCAAAACGGTCTTTTATAAGGCTCTGGATTATTTCAATCTGCACTTCGCCCATGACCTGGGCATGGATTTCCTGGAGCTGTTCGTTCCAGTCAATATGAAGCGCGGGCTCTTCTTCTTCAAGTTCGCGCAGCATCGGGATAAGCGCTCTCGGATCGCAGCCTTCCGGAAGGAGGATGCGGTAATACAGGACAGGTTCCAATACCGGTTTATACGAATCCTTTTCAATCCCGAGACCTTCTCCCGGCCTGGTTTTCGTAAGACCTGTAACTGCGCATACCGAGCCGGCACCGGCTTCACTTATGGCAGTAAATTTCTGCCCGGAATATACGCGGATTTGATTGACTTTCTCCTTCCATACGCCGTTTGTCAGGACGTTCTTCACCTTCAGTTTCCCGCCCGTAATTTTCATGTGGGTCAGGCGGTTTCCATCCTCATCCCTCGTTATTTTGAAGATTTTGGCCCCGAATTCCGCCGGGTAGGAAGGAGGGATGGCATATTTTTCAATACCGTGCATGAATTGTTCAATTCCAGCCAATTTTAACGCTGAACCGAAAAAACACGGGAATACCCTGCGATTTCTGATCGCATTTCTGATAAGACCGGTTTTTATATCTCCCGTATTCAGCAAGGATTCCATCATCGTTTCGTCGCACATCGCCAGTTGTTCATTAAAGTTCTCATTTGATACTTCTGAAAAATCGATACAGCCTTCGCCGAACTGAGTTTTCAGTTCATTCATTATTTTTTCCCTGTCTGCCTTATCCTGGTCCATTTTATTTATAAAAACAAAAATAGGGATCCGGTATATCGAAAGCAGGTGCCACAGGGTTTTCGTATGACCCTGTATGCCGTCCGCTCCGCTTACCAGTAAAATGGCGTAGTCCAACACGTTGAGCGTTCTTTCCATTTCAGTCGAAAAGTCAACATGGCCGGGAGTATCCAGCAGTGTGATTTGCATATCGCCGAAGGTAAAGACGGCCTGCTTCGAAAAAATCGTTATGCCCCTTGCTCTTTCAAGTTCAAAGTTGTCAAGGTAGGCGTTCTTTTTGTCCACCCTGCCCGGTTTTTTAATCTTTCCGCTTAAATAAAGCAGTGCTTCCGATAATGTAGTCTTTCCCGCGTCAACATGCGCCAATATTCCGATAACCAGCTTTTTCATTACCTGTTTGTTTCTTTTACTGTCCATACGTATATAATACCAGTTAGACAGAAATCTAACAATTGAACCTTTTGTGTTTTTTATTCGTCAAAATTATATAAAAAATATCGCAAAACGTTTACGCGTGTTCAATCGTATTACTGGTGAAGGGGGAAAGAAAATTGCGGAGTTCTTTGTTTCGTACGGATGAAGAGCTGATAAGGATATATAACCGTCATGTGGATACTGTCTACAGGGTTTGTTTCATGTTTATGAAAAACAGGTCAAATACTGAGGACATGGTTCAAAATACGTTTATCCGGCTTATGAACGATAAAACTGTTTTTCAGAGTGAAAAGCATGAGAAAGCATGGCTTATCAGGACGGCTGTAAATTTATGCAAAGATTATTTTAAGCATTGGTGGTCAAAAACGGTAAGCATCAGTGAAGCGGCTGAAATACCGGCGGAAATCCCCCTTAACACGGACAGTGTTCTTGAAAAGGTCATGGCGCTTCCCTCCAGGTACAAAACTGCCGTTTACTTATATTACTATGAAGGCTATTCCACAGTGGAGATAGGAAAAATACTGAAAAAAGACCCGTCCACAATCAGGGGATATCTTCATAAAGGCAGAAAACTTTTGAAAATGGAAATGGAAGGTGATGTTGAATGAAAAAAGAAGATTTGATGGTTTCTTTTGATAATATAAAGCCAACTGAATCCGCAAGAAAAAGGATGCTGGATAATATTTTGAGTTATTCAAACAGAAAGAAGGGAATTTCAATGAAACTGATAAATTATAAAAAGGCTGTCCCTGCACTGGCCCTGGTGGTTGTTGCAGTAGCCGGACTGCTGTTGTACAATATGCTGAAAGGAAATTTTAAACCCGGTTTGCGGCCGGGAAACATAGCGGCCGAAGATGCGGATATCGGCAGGGAAGACTATGCCGCTCCGATATTGAACCAGTTCCGGATTAACGGCAGGCATTATATAATATTGTCCGATGAGTTAAGATCAGAATACGGATTGCCGGACTCAGTTAATGAAAGCGACATCGGTTCAAAAATCGCGGATATAACGGTAAGTCCGGATAAAAGCCTTATAGGAAGCGAAGTGTACAGGTATGTTCCGGCAGGCGGAGAAGCGGTTGTTGCGGTTAAGAAGGATAACGAATACCGGCTTTTCCGGTTCTTTACCTTTGAAAGCTATAATAACAATCAGGATGAAGATGCAATCGAGTACCTGAAGCTTTATGGAATTGATAAGGCGGATGATATAGCGAAAATCCTGTTTATAAGACATTCTGAACAGAGCAAGCTGCAGGGCGTAACGGATGTCGCGGGTGAAATAACAGACAGGGACGAGATTGCGGTGTTTTTTGGTTATTATTCCGCATTGAAGAATACGAGCGACAAATATTTCGAAAGACTGTTCAATTTTAACGGCGCTGGTTCCGGCAATAAAGGCGTTGAAATCGATACTGCGGCGCCGGATAAGCAGGGCCCGCGTGATGGCGGGGAAGGCAGTATGACAGCTCCCGATTATACCGGTCATGCGGAAGACCTTCCGCTGGACATAACGCCGGACAAGGCAGATATTGCGGAAGATATGCCGCTTGTAGTACCGGACAGTATTGTAAGTGATGCAATCTCAAACAGCGGCGATACCCCGGTATCAAGCAGTACTTCAGCGGCATCCGGGCCATCCGGCGGTATGATGGATATGGGCGATGCCGGAGCGGGTACGGTGGAAGGCGTCCCGGGCTCTGTCGGCGATGCGCTCGCGGACCCTGTAACTATCAGGATATATAACAACAGCGGAATATATTACGATACTGTATATTATATAAATATAGGATTTATTTCGAGATACGAAATAAGCAAAGAATTCGCCGATTTCATCAGCGGATATTTAGACAAGTAACTTTAAATGCTCATTAACACGCTCCGCATTTACCTGTAAGCAGCGGGGCTCTGGAGCATGCCGTCCGTCGTCACCGAAAAAACCCGAGCCAGAGCCGCGTACCCACCGGAACGCGGCAGCAATGCCTCGACCCGTTAACCACCCGCTGTGTTTGCGGTTTTAGTACGTCGTATGTTACTCATATAAAGAACTATTGTGCCATAACGGAAACTATAGCGGAATGAAGCTTAGAGATATACAGTCAGAGCGAGGATAAGCAAGTCGACTGTCTGAGCAAAAATGCTGCATGCATAAATCTTTTGATGCATTTTTGCGAGTTTCGACTTGCCCGAGCTGAACTGTATAGCTCTTGCAAATGAAGCTCCTTGTTGACGTTATTGTACAATAGTTCAAAACGCAGATTTCGAACACTATTCCCGCGGGTCCTGGTTCAAGGGTTTCGCTTTAATACACAAATCTTTGAACGTATTCAAATGGGAAACAAAAAATGATACAATAGTTCCATAAAATAACCTGCCGTTAGAATAAAACGCGTCGAAGGGGTTTGGATCTGTTGAAAAAGAAATCATTAGTCATTTTCTTGATTTTGATTCCAATTTTGGCTGCTGCCGTTATCTATCTTATAAAAACGCAGGATACTCCCGTATTCAAAGAACAAACCGGGGACATTGCCGAATCCGACGGAAGCGGAGAAGAGAGCGTTCCAGAGGTGATGGTTACTCCGACGCCGATTCCCCTTGCGACGATTAAAGAACTGCTGACGGAACTGGAAACAGGTATACAGGCCGTAGAAGAAGAAAGAATAATACCGCTGGTAAACGACGAAAGCGCTTTGGGGTATTATTCTAATCTTGTTCTTGCAAACCGTTATGAAAGAGCGGGCAAAGACGCGTCAACGTATTATCGCACTGCCCTTTCGCTGTATTATACGAAAGATGTACATTTCAGATTCGCATCGCACCTTTTCTCAGCCGGCAAAACTGATGAAGCGGAAAACGAATACCTGGAACTTTTGCCGGACGAAGAAGCATTGCAGGCATTGACGGAACTGAATACAAAGCCGGAAAGAATAGGTGAAGCATACATTAACAAAAAGGAATGGAAAGCGGCTGAAGAAGTATTAAAGCCTGTTGTCGAGAATAATTCCGGTGACGCTCCTGATATTATGATTATAAAATACTACGCCCAGGCCCTGGTTGAACAGAATGCGCTGAAACGTGCGCTGCCTTTTTATAAGCAGTTGTACGAACTGGAACCGGAGAACTCCGGCGTTGCGTGGTGGTACGCGCGGTGTCTTGAGTCGGCAGGGCAGGTAACCTCTGCAGTGAATGTATATTCTTCTATTGGAGAAAGAGGAGCGTACAGGCGCGGAATTATTCTTCAGAACAGCGGCAAAACGATGGAAGCGGCGGATGTTTTTAGTACAAGCAATGAAGCGGTTTCGCTTTGGCAGGCCGCGCGTATCTGGGATATTGCGGGAATGTGGGAAGAGGCCGTTAAAACATATGCCCGGGTAGCGGACACAGCCAGCGCCTATCAGGATGACGCGGCATACAGGGCATATATTTTATCAAAACGTTTTGGTAATTATGATACGGATAAGCTGTTGGAAGTACTTTCAAATTATCCTGCCTGGATGGTGAGAATCGGAAAAGAACCCGTATATCCTGAAGTTGATAATGTGGATTATGACAGGCCCGAATATATAAAAAGGGCTGCGCAGTATGAAAGGGAGGGATATACAGATGCTGCGGCAATAGAAGTGGCAATAGGGTCGAAACAAACCAATCTTGAGGAAAAACTGGCTCTTGGGGACTGGTTCATCGAAAAAGGAGAGTATTATAATTCAATTTTATGGGGGATAAGATCATTGAATGAAAAACCTACGAGGAGAGGTTATGAGCTTGCCTATCCAAGAGGGTTTGAAGAGCTTGTCCATGAGGTCTCGGAAAAGTACGAGCTGGAACCGGAGCTTATATGGGCTGTAATTAGAGAAGAAAGCCATTTCAGGCCTGATGCCGTTTCAAGCGCGGGCGCGTTAGGGCTTATGCAGATAATGCCTCCTACCGGAAAGGATATTGCGGCGCGCCTTGGATTATCAATTACGGAGGATGATCTTTTAAATCCTGAAATAAGTGTAAGGTTCGGTTCATTCTATGTTAGGTCCATGCTTAACATGTTTGAGGGAGACATCGATAAAGCGCTGGCGGCATATAACGGCGGCGCAGGGAATGTTAAAAAGTGGATGACAAGCAGTATCGGGACGCTCGATGAGGATTTCCCGACGGCGATTGCTTTTCGTGAGACGCAGGAGTACATTACAAAAGTAAGAAACTCGTATTATATCTATAAATGGCTTTATGAGTAATTCTTATGCAGATATTAGTGAACGATTTTTTTATACATATATGTTTAAGAATAAAAAAATCGCATTATTTGTACTTTTTTTAAACATATCCATTCTATTCACAAGCAAAGAACCCTCTATAATAGTTATTATCGATATATTTATATTGATGAAAATTTAATAATTATTATGGGGGTTTTGTTATGTACAGGAAGGTTGTTACATTTCTAATTATTTGTGCTTTACTGACTATGTTTTTGCCGGCATATGCGCAGGAAGAGGAAAGACCCGCTCTTGAAAAGCCGGAAAGCTTTACCTCACGTATCGACGAGTATGGGCATATCGTGCTCCGGCTGAAGCATTCAGACAGGATCATGCAGTTAATAAAGGACGGAGTGGATATCTTATGCGAATTTGACTGGAAGATCAATGACGGGCCGTGGCAATTTGATAACAAATGGGATGGTTTTAACGAACAGGGGTTATTCGAATATTATGAGTCCCAGGATGCGTACTGGGCTGTCAAAATATTGGGCGACTACCATCATGAGGCGGAAAATGCGTTAGATATATGGGTATATCCCGAAAGCCTTCAGCTTGAAGAATTTGACTTTCAAAACAATACCTATTACTTCCGCTACCGCTATTTGTATGAATACAGTGTCTATGATGAAGCTGCCGATGTATGGGGTTACCGGGTTGAGGCCTACCCATATTCCGATATAGCTGCTATCGGGAAAGATGCAGAGGTCGCATTGCCGGACAGCATCCGGGAATCGGGAACGCTGAGGGGCGAACTGAAAAATCGTGAAGACACCGGCCTGCCGTATTTCTACTTTACCTGCAATATACCGGAAAGCATAAAGGAACTGAACAAAAAAACGAAAGTATGGAACGAGATAGACTGGAAAATCGGAAATGACAAATGGGCGTCTGAAAAAGGCGAATTACTGGTAATGACAGGTATTCAGGATCTTTGGGATAATATTGATTTTGATCCAATTGATGAAGGCGGATGGGGTGAGATAGATATTAAAGAAAACACGTACTATTTCCGCATGCGTTTTTGTTTCCAGAAACCGAATGGTTCAATAGTCTATTCACCCTTTTCAAATGTGGTTCAGATCGGCGTTGCGGCTTTTTATCAAAAAGCCAGCGAATGGGCGGAAGGGGAACTTAAGGATGCCTATGAAAAAGGCCTTATTCCCGATATCCTGATTGGAGCGGATATGACGCAGCCGATTACGCGTGAGGAGTTTGCCGAGCTTGCGGTACGTTTGTGCGAAAAGACAATCGATGAAGATATTTTGCCCGCGTCTCCGAACCCGTTTACCGACACAACTAATCCGCAGATTTTAAAGGCATACAAGCTCGGGATAACAACCGGTACGTCAAAAACGGCCTTCTCTCCGAATCTGCTGATTAACCGTGAGCAGTGCGCCACTATGCTTTACCGCGCGATTAAGGCAATCGCCCCGAATGCGGACTACAGCATCGAAGGTGTTAAAGACTTCCCCGATCAGAAAGATATATCCGATTGGGCTGTCGAGGGAACGAAATACATGTTTAAACTGGGAATTATAAAGGGAGACAGCAACGGCAATTTCATGCCGAAGGCCGTAACGACTGCGCAGGAAGCGGCTGGATACGGAATGGCCACGCGTGAGGCGGCAATACTGATGACTGTAAGGACGTTCGACAAGCTGCCTGAAATAGAACTGACTACGGTGCAGCCAACCGCGACGCCGACACCGCAGCCTACCGCTGCCCCGACGCCTGCCCCGTCGCAGCCTTCTTCCGGCGGCATGGAACTGAGCGCACTTGAAGCAAAGAGCAGTAAAATAAACCAGCTTTATTATGAGTGGACGCAGTATGTAGATGGCGAGAAATATAACGAAGGCAAGGTGTGGATGAAGGGAAGCAAGGTCAAAAAAGAGGATCCGCTCAGTACAGGCGGTGCGATGATATATATATATGACATGGAAAAAGGGTTATGCACTTCATATTCGGTGGGAGGAGACACAGCCCACCGTTGGGATTACGATCTGAATGATCCCGGCGTTTTGGAAAAACCTACCGGTATCAGATCGTGGTTTATTCCCGAAGATGTGATATACAAACCGGTGGGCACCGAAACTATGAACGGACAGGTGTGTACGGTGCTTGTCGGAGAGTCGGAGGGAATGGAAGTTATCAGGATATGGGTCTCTGAAGAAACAGGGCTTAAGCTTCGCGAAGATTATGTTTTAGGGCCGGATGCTCCAAGAGCTCTTATTGAATATAATTACATCATAATAGACGACGCCCCGATTGACGATTCCGTTTTTGAGATTCCGGCAGGTATGACAATAGAAGAAATGGACTTTTAATAAAGAAAGGTCAGCGAAGGGGACGTTTTGTCCGAAACCGGGCAAAATGTCCCCTGTTTTTTTAAGCGTGGCTGAAGATCAGGGTAAAGACTATGGAAGACAAGACCAAGGTAAAACTAAATATTCCGCTCTCTCTTGTCGATGTCGGCCTGAGGCTGGGGGCTGCCTATGTCACGGAGTTAAAGGAAGCAGGGCTCGATCAGATTGATATGAAGGAGATTATTGAAGCGGTCAAAAACGGAGCTGAAGGAAAAATAGTTGATATTGAGGATGAAGAAAGCCAGACAAAGATAGAAGTTTACGCTGAATAGGGAAGCCGTAGACAACTGTCATTACCCTGATCTTACTGCCATAGGTCAGGGTAATTTTTTCCCGGTTTAGTGATTAAACCGTGTAACTTTTTTTCTATCCGTGTTGAAATGGTGATGGACCTGCTCCTGTATATTATATATTTAACAACCTTCCGAAGGAAGAAGTGGAAGAATTCAACAAGAGGTTTCCGGAACTTAAAAGGCTGAATTTCCCGGATCAATGGGATTAAATGCGGAAACATCCGAAATTATTCAAAAAAGTGAACGAAAAATTTGACAAAATCGTACGATATGGGTATAATAATCGTACGGGGTGATATTCGATGAATGAAAATTTTAAAAAAACGATTACTGCAACCGAGCTTAAGGAAAATCTTGGGAAGTATCTGGATTATGCGATTGCAAATCATGAGATAGTAATAACAAAGAACGGTAAAAAGGCTGCAAGGCTCTCGCCCTACATTACTGATATTGAACGCTATTTGATGATGAAGGAGGAAGCTCATGACTACCAATACGGAGGCAAAAAAGTATCTTATGATGAATTCATGGAGATTTATGAAAAAAGCAATTTGAGGATGGAGTTCATAAACGGCGAGATATTCCTTTTGTCGTCACCCGGAACTTACCACCAGGAAATTTCCGGACGACTTTACTTAATATTTGCCGAATACCTGAAGGGTAAAAAATGCAAGGCGTTTTATGCTCCGTTTGATGTGCATTTTCGGAAGAAAGGCTTCAAAGAGCCGGATGTTATGCAGCCCGATCTTCTTATTGCCTGTGATCTTGAGAACAATATAAATGAAAAAGGACGCTACATGGGAACGCCCGCCCTCGTTGTGGAAATCCTGTCCGACGGCACAAGATCAAAGGATATGGTTGAAAAACTGAACACGTATATGCTGTCAGGCGTCAGGGAGTACTGGGTTGTGGATCCGAAAAAGAAGATTATTTTGCTGTACGGTTTCAAGGACGAAAAGGTTGACGAATTTCATGATTTCAAGGCGCCTGATATTCTGAAATCATATTATTTTGAAGGATTGGAAGCCGATCTTGATAGTATCTATGCTCCATAAGACATTAATGTATTTACATGTAAAGGTATGAAAAACTACGTCAGACCAGTAACTGGATTTATAAAATACTTAAAATAATGAATATAAAGGAATAAAATATTTGGTGAATTGAAAAGTTAAAGTCTGGTGGACAAAGTAAAGTCTATTTGCAAGAGTAATGTCTATGAAAAAGAAGCAGATAATATGATGCTTTTTCATTAGTGATATGATAAAATCTATGTGACAAGACTTAAAATTGTCACAAGACGAAAAAAAAGAGCATAGCAAAGCTGAACCTTCTAATTTTACTTCACATGTGATAGACTAAAATCAGGTGGCTGAAACACGTATATGTGGTTTGCAGTGCCAGGTTAATGTCTTTTAAACCCCCGGCCCCTTCTTTCCCCTTCGCCGCTTACGCGGCTTCGGGGCAATAAGGGGCCGGGGGTTTTAGATCATTTACTGAATATTAGCGATGGATTCAGGATAACGTCATCTTTTGGTATTTCGTTGATTCCAAGGGTCTGCGCTGCATCGCGTCCAAAATAAAACACAAAGAGTTCGTATGGTGTCTTGCCATGCAGCGACTTTCTCGGGGTTGAATTAATGTGCGAGAACATAGTATTTATGCTGTCCTGCGTGAGTTTGTCTAATGGCTTACCATTAGGGATTATGTCCCGGACATAGTTATGGTTGTTTTCAACATGTGGTTTTTGCACAGATTGCATAGCATCACAATAGAAAATGTTCAGCCGTTGCATTCCATCCACACCTTGTTCAAACAGGCTGACTTTTTCAAATTCGCTGCCCCGATCGGTGAGCAAGAGAGCGAAGAGTCTCGAGAACAGTTCATTTCCGAGCTTTTCCTGGTAATCATCCAGAGTCGAAGCCATGCTTTCGCTGACCCTTTCCTTGTGGATACGTCCGACCATAAACTGTATCCCAGGGAACATAAATGTTTGTATGTATGGACCACTCTGTTGATTATACACGGTATCCATTTCAACAGCAGAAACGTCAGGGTTTTGTTTAATAAAATCAATGTAGTCGCTATACTTATGCCCGTTATAGTTAGCAGGCTCCTTACGTTTCTTGTATTTTTCCTTGAACTGCTTACGGTTGACTTGCTCTTTCAGTGAAAAATTATCCACTCCGAATTTCTTAAACACTCCGGTTTCGATATAACGGTACAAGGTTCGCTCAGAGAGCTTCAGTTCAGGGTGGTTCGCCAGGATTTGATACACTGACTGACCCTGCTTGAGCAGTGGCGATATGATTTCGCCTATGAGATTGCGTTCAGTTTCTTCCAAGTTTATACCTTCTCTGCAAGAGACCAGCTGTTCTCTATACCTGGAATCTGCTCTTGCAGCATGATAGAAATATTTATCCAAAGGACATTTTGCGCGCTTCTCACAGCCATTGCAAACGCCCGGCAGTCTGTCACGCCTGACACATTTCGGCTCCTCGTATTCCTTACATGTCTTTAAGCATCTGCGTATTTTGCAATCCTTACGCTTAGCACAAATTATTGGTCTGTTGTAGGTGTTACGTTGCTTGAATTCTCGATGCCGACTGATCTCACGGCTGATCCCACAGGGATCCTTTCCTAACAGACGGCCAATTTCAGCCTTGGTGTTGCCCTCTTCAATTGCGGATTGGATAGCTTGACGATCTTGTAATGTTAGGTGATGTATTCCTTTCATATAATGCCTCCTTTCCAGCATATATTGGAAATAATAATATCAGAAACTACTAGATACATTGCAGTAAAACAACGTTAAATTACTTGCCAGAAAGGCAGCATTCATCTCAATACACAAAATTTTTTACACTACCCAACAATTTGACACCGTCATTATTTCTTCAAGGCTTGCACATTTCTTTTTTTCGTGCTATTTTTCACTTAGTCGTTTCCATTTGTAGGCCTTTTTCTTTTTTTGCCTACCAAAGGTCTTTCAGGTCTCATTTCTTTCATACTTAGTTAACAGAGCCAGCACTGCATGTCTATCGTACCATAGACTTTACATAAGCAGAATCGCTAATAATGGTGCAGACATTACTTTGGCAACTATGTGTCAGACTAATGTCGGGTGAGGCACTATTAAAGATAGACTTTAACTTTTCATTTTACGGATGAGCAATAGGGCAAAATACGGTTTGTATTATTTGCTGATAATACAAAGATTATTTAATCCAAATGTCAACTGTGCAATACATGTGATAAACATGTTAATATTAAAGGAGGTAAATAATCATGAAAATGAGGCAGTTAAGTTCAATCTTCGCACTGTCACTTGCATTGCTGATGATTCTATCAGGATGCGTAACTGCACCTCAAGGCGGCACGACTACGACAACAGAGGCTACGCCAAAGGAAGACCAAAAAGACGAACTTCCACCGTTACCTAAAGTAATCACGATGTTTCAAGCTACTCCTCTCTCCGCGACGATACCTTTCTCGGATACTCCGATAGGTCAGAAAATCCAGGAGATCACCGGTACAAGGCTTGACATCGAATATCTCGTAGGCACCGACTCGATGACAAAAGCGAACTTAATGACGGCAAGCGGCGTATATCCGGACATTGTTTCAGCAGGGGAAACAGCAGGTGTTTTCATCGCCGCTAATGCATTCATACCTTTGGACGATTTGATAGAAAAGTATGGGCAAAACATTAAGAAAATTTACAGGCCGAAGGAACTGGAAATGGCCAGGTCTCAACATGGAGTAACCTACATCATAGCTACTAATCGTCCGACAATTGACAATTTGTATCCCGCTGCCGGTTATTACCTGAGCTATGCGGTTCTTAAAGATGCAGGGTTCCCTGTCGTTAAGACTCTCTCCCAATATGCGCAGTTGATCAAGGACTATATGGCGAAGAATCCGAAATTCGGCGATGCCGATAATATAGGGTTCACGCTTCCTACGGAAGGATACCGTGTGTCAGCGCTTCAATACGGCGCCGCGAGGTTCCTCGGAGGATATCCGAATGACGGCGTCACTGCCGTGGATCAGGAAACTCTCGAAGCCCAACTTGTCATGAGAATGTCGGTCTCCAAGGAATTCGTTAAGTTCCTGAATGATATGTGGCATTCAAACTGTATGGATAAAGAAACATTCATGCAGAAGGATGACCAGTATCTTGCCAAGATAGCTTCCGGAAGAGTCCTGGCTATATATGACCAGCGCTGGGCAGTAATAAACGGACTCGCAGCGCTCGAGAAATCAGGCCATTACGATCGTATACTTGTGGCATTCCCGGTCGTTGTGGATGGTGTCGAGAAAGAGTATTACCGCGGTCCGTATGCGTTTTCTGTACAGGGCGTCTCGATCACTACGGCATGCAAGGATCCTGAAGGCGTAATGCGTTACCTCGATCGTATATGCGCGGAAGATATCCAGAAGCTGGTTTACTGGGGTATTGAAGGAGTTGATTACTCGCTTGTGAATGGCAAATTCACCCGTACCCGCGAACAATGGCTGAATTCATTCGACGAGGACTATAAGAAGTCTCAAGGTCTGGAACAGTTTAATAATTTACTGCCGCACTACGAATTGACGGACGATCCGGTATACGGCAAGTTCTCCGACGGAAACTGGGTCTATACCGCTATGAACCAGGAATATAACGATATGCGGTATAGGGATTTTGAAAAGGAAATCCTGAAAAATTACGGCGTGAATACGTTCTGTGATTTCTTTGCTCCAGCTTATCCTGCCCGTTATCAGCCCGGTTGGGCAGCCAGACAGCAACTGCCTCAGGATTCGCCGGAATTCATTGCTTCTGAAAAGGCTCTTGAGCTTGCATCTGAGTACTTCCCGAAGATTACGATGGCTGATCCTTCCCAGTTTGAAGCGCTTTGGGATGAATACCAGGCTAAGTTGAATGCTATTCCCGGACTCGATGAATATGAAAAGAAGATCACCGAGATTATCAGGGAAAGCTCAAAATACTATTAATATTGATATTTTCTGAACGCGGGGAGCGTTTATTAACGCTCCCCATATCCCTTATCATTACAGGGGGAATGGGGTATGACGGTATTGAATGAAAATATAAGAGCTAAAACATCTTTAAACCGGAAAGACACAATTTGGAAGAAAATCGTTAAGCAGAGGCAGCTGCTTGTTTTGAGCGTTCCGTTCATGATATTTGTCCTGGTATTCAATTACTTGCCGATTTGGGGATGGATCATGGCCTTTCAGAAATTCGTTCCCGGAAAAGGTATCTTTGGCTCGGAGTTTGTCGGGCTGGCTAATTTTAAAGAAGCTTTTACCGATTCAAACTTTATTAACGCGATAAGAAACACGCTGCTTACAAGCATACTTAAAATATCGACAAGTTTTGTTTCGGCGATACTTCTCGCTTTGATGCTGAATGAGGTGAGAGCGAGACTTTTCAAGAGGATTGTGCAGACAATATCATACCTGCCGTATTTCATATCCTGGGTTGTTGCTGTGAGTATTGTTTATATGGTTCTTTCACCTTCATCCGGAATTGTAAATGAAATACTGGTAGCATTGGGATTAATAAAAACTCCGATTGCTTTTTTGGGTGAAGGCAAATATTTTTATGGAGTTGTTGCATTGTCCAATGTGTGGAAAAATGTGGGATGGAATGCGATCATTTACCTGGCGGCTATGACAGGTATTGATCCGGAAATATACGAGTCGGCTATAATGGACGGTGCGGGCCGTATCAGAAGGATTATCTCGGTAACGCTTCCAAGCATTATGCCTACGATCAAGCTTATGTTGATACTGAATCTCGGTAACCTTATGAATGTAGGTTTTGAACAGGTGTACTTGCTGAGTAATCCGTCAAACATTGATGCTTCCCGGACCATTGATGTATATATTTATACTTACGCATTAAGAAGCGGCCGCCTTTCCTACGGTACTGCGATCGGTATTTTCAACTCTACCGTAGCGATAACTTTAATAAATATATGTAATTACATATCGAAAAAAATAGACGGTTACGGAATTTTCTAGAGGGAGGCGGATAAGATGGAGAAAAAAAACGGGCATGGAATGTTATCAAAGATTGGATATAAAAGGATGACAGTTGAGGACCTTTTTCTTGATATTTTTATATATATATCTTTGTTGTTCCTGTGTGTCGTGACGCTGTATCCTTTTATCAATACGATAGCTTACTCTTTCAATGATGCCATTGATTCGGTCCGCGGCGGCATTTATCTATGGCCGAGGCAATTTACTCTGAGAAACTATGAAAAAATTCTTGTGGGCAATAAGGCAATAAGCCAGGCG
>LFRV01000021.1 GCA_001512485.1 Clostridiales bacterium DTU069
GGGCAACATTAAAATCGCGATAAGCACTTACAATAACAAATTCAGTTTCAATGCCTTCCGACCGGATCATGTTAATGAATTCGTCTCCGTTCATACCCGGCATTCTTATGTCGGTAAATATAGCATCCGGCCTGTGTGTACGAATAGCTGTTAATGCATCTTCTGCGCTGCTGCAGAGTTTTTTCACCTTAAAACCATAATCTTCCCACTGTATGATATTTTTTAAACCATTTAAAGCCCATTGCTCATCATCCACAAGAATAACGCTAAACATGGTTTTCTCCGTTGAAAATATTCGCACAAAATTTCAAAATAGATTTACATTAACAAGTATGAGCAAAAGCAATAAAGATTGTAATTATTGCTTCTATATAAAAAAGCTTTTCATAGATTTATTATACATAACAATAAAAGAAAAGCAAAATACATGTTTTGGGATGTTATCTCTAATGACTGTAAAATGATTGTCTGAAGTTAGCGTATAATTCCTGAAGGCAACAAAATTGGAAGATTGCCGTCACCGGCTTGACAGAAACCGCATGACTTAATCCGATTGACACATGCCGAAACCTATAGTAAAATAACTACGTGATATGCGCCCGTAGCTCAGCAGGATAGAGCACAAGTTTCCTAAACTTGGTGTCGCACGTTCGAATCGTGTCGGGCGTACCAGGGGTTTCAAGAAAATTGAAACCCTTTTTTCTTTCTTACGCTAAACTCTACGTTGCAGAATTCATTTTTTCTGTGCTATGGCTGTTTGCTGCCAAATAGGCTGCTAATATTGTCAAGGGTTTCCCTTTTCAGCTCCAAAACCGCAATAAATAAGCACTCCAATTTTGGTGTGCTGCTAAATTTCTCTTATAGGTTTTATCTTAAAACGGTATTTTTTTGTATGTGTTTTTCGTAATGCCCTTATAAATTTTGTAAATTTCCCGGACGGGATATTTATTGGCTTTGCTTTCGGAAACCACGACATCGATGTATTCTTCGGGAAATTTCAGACAATAGCCGCAGCCCTGCGAAGATATTTTGCAGGGCAGTGATATTACCTCAAAAACAAGCCCCATTCTTTCAAAATATCTGCTCATTTTTATCGTATAATTCCCGGAATCATAAACAGCAAGACAATCCATCCGTTCCAATCCCTGTTTTTGTTCACCTGTTTATATGATATACAGATTAATCAATATGGTGAGTACCTTTTGTGTTCTGAGACAGTTCGGCCAGTCGGATTTCATTTTTAAGCGAATCCTTGATTAATTCGACAAGGGGCCTGTTTCTTGAATACAGGCACGTATCGCTGTCGCTTCCGGTAATGCTCCCGGTCAGCACGTACGATGAATCGGCAATAAGCCTGATCTGGCCTGACGGCTTTTCGATCCTGTGTATAACAGCGCCTTTCAGTTCGGCTTCCCCCGATATAATTGCCACTACCTTAAGCCCTCTTCTTATAGCCTCTTCCAGTTCCTTTTTCATAAAAGGGAGTTCTTTCTCCGATATCGAAACATATACCCGTTCCTTTGTATTTATGATAATGTTTCTTATTTTGTCGATTATGTGCTTGAATCCCGTTATTGTTATATACGGTTCGGATACTTTTTTCGTCCGCGGACATTCCCGTTTTATTATATTAACTATTTCCTGCATATTGTTAATGATATTCCGGCAGTATTCATCAACCGGCACCGCCGTATAATGCGGCACTGCGCCTTCAATTACGTATACCGCGCCTTTATCGACCATCGCGGCTAAAGCCTGGTATGTGTTTGCCCTCGCAATACCGGTAATTTTGGCCGCTTCATACCCTGTAAGTTCCCCTTCCCTGCAGAGCGCGACATACAGCTCGGATTCGTGCCTTGTAAGGCCTGTTTTCATTAAACACTCTATGAGATTCAAACTATCACTTCCTTAGTGGTTTTATACACTACTACTATATAATAACATTTTCAAGTGTTTGTCAACGAGCCCTTTTTTCAGGATGCTCCTATACTTAGTTCTGTTTATGAACTGCTCTGTAGATTTTATTATAAAAAAAAGCCTTAAGGCTATTATTAAAAAATATACTCCGGTTTCGATTCCATTAACTGTTTTATTTGGTTTTTCTCAAACATTTCCAGTTTATCTATTAAATCTGTCAGCAAGAATTTGTTTTTTTCATCGATATCTTCTATCGACAGACCGTACAATTTTTTTTGCCCCTGATCTACAGACCATTTAACGACACACTGTAAGTAAATGAGAGTTGTATCCGGATTGTTGATGGAAACTTCGATAATATCGCCCTGTTTTAACTCGCAGTTTGTTATGATACAGAGTCCGGACAGGGAAATATTCAGCACAACGCTGTAGTACTCTTTCAGTTTTCCTGCTTCATGAAAAGTTGCGCTTAACAGTGCGTTATATCTCTTGTGTTTTCTTTCATTAGCGAGTGTTTTTAAATCATGTACCTCCAGTACGATCGAACCTGTAATCAGTTTTATATTATAGACGGTGGAATCCATCAGGTAAATGTTTTTTTCATCAATAACCATGCATTGAAGAGTATCCCCGGCCATTACTGCCGAACTGAGGAACTGTTCAATTTGCTTTACCTCGATGAATTTACCGTGAACATTCAGCACGATTGATTTCACCCATACATTTTGATCCTTTTGTTTAATCTCAATCGTAGAATATTCAGGTATAATTTTCTCAAGACGGATTTCCTTTTTCATTTGAACGTCCCCCTGTTTTAATATAACAGCTTGCCGTTTTCCAATCTCGCATAAATCATTCTGGCCTCCGACAAGAAAGTATGTGATATATTTCCAACTTTAATAGTTGTGTCTGTGTACACCGTCCTGATACGAATAGAGCTGTCTTCAGGTACCGATAATAATATTTTTGATCCCCTTTTTGATCCGGCAATATTTATTTCAATACCTTTTTCCGCCCTTATCTTGCCTCCGCGTACATATCCTGCTATATACACTTCCCCTTTGGAATATAACACTGAATTCACGCTTCCTTTGCCAAGAATTCTTATATCTCCGAGTGCCGTAATATTGCAGTTTGAAATTGTGGATAATGTTATATCGCCTTTTAACGGTGTATGTTTTTTTGACAAAAAAAGCATTCTTAATTCATTAATAATCTGGTACAGGTATTGTATATCGGATATTTCCGAATAATTTCCCATTAATGAACGTGTTTTTTTCATTAGCGAAAGTATAAAATTGTCGTCAATATCGTAATTACCCGTTCTCAGCGATTGCAAGACTTCATATACAGTATTGGGCAAATCCTTGTTTTCGCCGTTTAACAACATTCTTATTAATTCATTAAGCTGTTTTGCGCTATTATTATCTGATAACCTTTTTATGTTGTTTATCAGTTTATTAATCCCGTATATAAGTTTTTCCAGTAACGGAGCGGGATTCATAATAACCGCGTCGTTCATTGCCGCATTAAGTATGCTTGATACCACGGTACCTTTAATTGAAATATTGTTGCCGGCAAATATGCTCGCGAAATTAACATTGCCTTTAACTAAGACATTTTGTCCCGCGACTACTTCCATAGACTCGAATACATTATTTTTATTTCGACGTCGCCCTTAAACCTGATATTCCCGGTTTTTATGCTTACCTCATCCACGACTATCGAATCATATATGTGAAATGTAATAATATTGCCCTTTTCCTGTGCAAACGGCCGTCCCGTTTTATTTGCAGTCACATTGCCTGTTTCTTCGTTATAGTATATCGATAACGAAGGGGATATTACAATTTCTTTGGGTTCTTCGGGGAAAATGGTTTCACCTGTGACGGAAATGCCGTTCTTGCCGGGAACTCCTTTATGAACGCGTGCTATGACCTGACCTGTGGTTACGGTTTTGTATTCGAAAATGTTTTTGTAATCAATATTGCCTGTTTCATCTTCTTCAAAGCGATATCCATTGTTTTCATCGACTTCGAAAAAGTATTCGATGCTGCCGTCAGTCGGGTCTTCCTTAGGTGTTCCTTCCGCGACAAGAAATTTGCCCGGCGTGTTGTTTTCGCATATTTGCTCTATAACGTCATGTTTTATGCCGTAAACTATGCTTTTGCTTTTTAAAAACTCAATTATCCGGTTTTTGTCGGTCTTTTCGGTTTTTATTTCAATTTGCTTCGTTTGTATATCAAGTTTGTTTACAGGCTCGGTATCCAATAATTCATAACGAATCTGACGCGCGGGCGAATATATCAGGTAACATTTAAGCTTATCTTCAGAAATCTCGACATCCAGTTGCAAATCGGTGGTCGTGCTTAATGCTTTTATTTCAATAGTGTCTTTTTCATTTACGGTGGAGAGATGGTTGCGCTGAACTCCGTTAATATACAGCACTGCTTCTTTGCATGGATTAATAAGAGGCGGCATTCCATCTCTTCCTTCGTTTTTAACAAATACTTTCCCATTTTTGATCCATACCAGACCATCTGAATTTTTTGCTTTTGTTATATTTTCTTTCTCTAATGTCATAACTACACCTGCCGCTTTTATGTCTAGTACTATATAAAATACAATATATTTTTACCCGTCAGATAAGGGAAAATAACGTATAAGCAATAACTGCCCGATTGTTATGGGATAATTATTCTCTTTATTTTATAATTAAGGGTTCCCTGCGGAACGTTTACAGTGATTTCCTGTCCGGTGTTTTTTAACAGAAGAGCTCTTCCAAGAGGTGACATCATAGATACGCAGTCAAGATCGACATCGTTGTTTCTTAAATAAGGCGGACAAATAAAAAATTTGTGCATTTCGTTATCGTCCGTATCCTGGGCTTCAACAATGCTCCATAGTATAACAAACGGAAATTTGTCTTTTTCAACCGTTTCTTTGCTGCTTTTTTTTATATGTTTTTTGATTTTTTCTATGTATTCCTTGACTAAAAACTCAAATTCAATACTTTCTTCGACATTATCGGAGAAATATTCTTTATATAGCGTTTCTTTCGCGTTATTTATTCTTTGTATGTTTTCAGCCAGTACTTCTGACAATTCCACTGCTTGTACACCTTCACTCATTTTTATCTCCCTCAATAAATAAATTACATTAAATGGGTTTTCGTCTAAAATACGACAAGGCATTTTGCAGATACCTGCAAAATGCCTACAAGTATATGTTAACATTATTGTTAATGCATGTCAACTATGGCCGGGGTACGCCAATAGTGCTTGACGATGAGGAAAAATAGTTTTATAATAAAATGGTTGTTTGGAGCAACGATTGAGTACGCTTATATTATTACTGGTTAGGAGTGCTTAAATGTTTGGAAACGCAGAAAAAAAAATTGAAAAAATGATACGGAAAGGCAAGTGGGAAGCCCTGACAAAGAAATACCTGGCTGCGGATGCTCAGAAAAGGCTTATATTGGCCGAACAATGCGCAAAATCAAATGATCCGGGAGTAAACACCATACTTAACAAGTTATTGAGAGATCCTGATGAAAGGGTTCAACTGGCGGCTGTTAAGTCATTGGGAATAACAGGTACGGATCATGAAGTGGCTCAATTGCAGTGGCTGTTATCCAATACAAGCGAGGATAAAAAGGAGCTGATATCGGCCCTTCATGATTCCATATCCAAAGTTAGAGGTAAAAGATAAACATATTCTTTATACACGTTAAAACTGATGCATATTTATCTGCTTAAGATATAATTGGAATTAATATTTGCCTCTGTTGATATGCCCGACAAGCTCGGCTTTGGAGCGTTGCTTGATGATCCAGGCTTCGTTTTTTGCTTTTTTAAAGGCTGATACGCATGGAGGGTCAAGATCAATCTCGATACCTTCCTCGCAGAGCTCAACGATTCTCATACAAAGCTGAACCAGTTCCATGTGGATATCATTTGTCCTATCCGATGCGTAAATCTTGTTCATCGCTTCTTCGTCGAGCTGTTCAAATTTCTCTTTCGGAGCTTCGCACTTGGGGCAAAAATCCGGAGCCTGTTCCCCTTCATAAACAAACCCGCAAACACTGCACTTAAATAGCTTTTTCATAATTTGCTACCACCCTTTCATAAATTCTTTTTAGATATTTACCCGCTAAAGGTGCTGATAAACGTCATTTATTCTTTTTTAAACATGTTATAACTTCGCCGACATACACACGGTGATAATCTTTTTGAGGGTAACACTCTGCATCTATTTCGGTGTCGATAAAGTTTGAAGGATCAATATCCTGGTAGTATATTTTTCGGCACTCAATTACAAGCCGTGCTTCGTTGAAAAAAACCGATCCGTTTTTTGTTTCGATCGCGGTTAAGCCGGTCTCCGCGGCTTTGTTATAATCCCTTCCCGAATGGCGGCCGCAAAAGTCCAAAATGCTGCGCTGGCTTTGATCAAAAAATGTTAAAGTAAATGTATCGTTTTTTTCCAAAAACTCGTAAGTGTAGCGGGAAGGGCGAACCAGGCAGATACAAACGTTTTTATTCCATAAAACGCCGAAACCGCCCCAGCCTGCCGTCATCATGTTGAATGAATCCTTGTTCCCCGCTGTTACCAGCATCCAATCCGCGCCAACAAGCTTGAATGGATTTTCGGTAATCTGTTCGGGCTTCAGTTCAGTAAACGTATTATACACTGGCATCACCTCGAAAAATTATTGATATGTGTTGATAATTTAAAATTGACAGGCACTGGGCCTGCTAAACCGGAAAAAAATGAATGTATCTTTTTACAATTATACAATAACAAATGAATAATGGCAAAGGGCTATATACTCGCCCTTTTCCACGCTGCCGGGGAAAACAGGACCAATAGCGGCATAATCTCAAGCCTTCCGGCTATCATACAAAAGGAAAGGACAATCTTGCTCAGGTCTGAAAAACCGGAATAATTGCCCATTGGTCCGATAATCCCTAAACCAGGACCGATATTTCCGATAGAAGTGATTACCGCCGTGACCGACGAAATAAGGTCTTTTCCGTCCAAAGCTACAATTAGAGAGGATATGACAAATATTATTATATATATAAAGAAAAAGGCCATTGTTCCCCAAAGAGTCGTTTCATCGACTGCTTTACCTGCGATCATCACTGTATGGACGACTCTCGGATGTATTATTTTGGCCAGTTCGCGTTTTATAATTTTAAACAGCAGGAGAAAGCGGATACATTTTACGGATCCGCCGGTTGAACCTGCGCTTGGACCTATGAACATCAGCATTACAAGGATAAATTTACTGAAAACGGGCCAAAGGTTAAAATCGGTGGTTGAATAACCCGTTGTTGAAATAATCGAGTTTACCTGGAACGCAGAATGTCTTAAACCTTCTCCGAATGAATAAAATCCGTTTAAAACCAGGTTCAGCGTTATAGCAATTATTGACGCGAACACCAATCCAATATAAAAACGGAATTCTTCATTCTTAAAGAAACTCCTGAAATTGCCCTTAAGCGTATGATAATACAGGGTAAAATTTATACCGAACAGGAACATAAAAACCGTTATTATAACATCAATAAATACACTTCCATACGCGCCGATACTTAAAGTTTTACTGGAGAACCCTCCTGTGCCGGCAGTTGCGAAAGCGTGAACCAAAGCATCATAAAGAGGCATGCCCGCTATAAGCAGTAGTATAACCAGGAAGGACGTTAAAACGATATAAATTGAATATAGAATTTTGGCCGTTTGCCCTATTTTCGGAACAAGCTTTTCAGGGTTCGGCCCCGGGCTTTCGGCTTTCAATACATGGTAAAAACTCGCTCCGGCGGACGGCAGCACCGCGGCGGTCAATACAAGCACACCCATGCCGCCCATCCATTGGGTAAACGACCTCCAGAAAATGATACCGCGAGGCAACGTTTCAACGTTGTCAAGTATTGTCGCTCCTGTTGTGGAAAAACCCGAAACCGTTTCAAAAAACGCGTTAACCGGTGACGGGATTGTTCCGCTTAACAAAAATGGCAAAGAACCGAAGACGGAAACAAAAATCCAGCTTAAAGCCACAACTGCAAATCCGTCTCTTGTGTAAAAGTTGTTCGTTTTTACCTTTGTTGTTAACATTAAAAGACCTGCGCAAAACGTTATTAAAGCTGAAAGCAAAAAGGCCATCGCGTCGTTCTGGCCATATATCAAAGCTATAAGAAAAGGAAAAAGCATGCATAACGCTTCTATACAGATAACAATGCTTAAGTTCTTTATGATGAGCCTGATATTCAACTACTTATCACCTCGAAGCGATTATATCGTTCAGATCCGATATTTTTCTTCCCCTGACAATTAAAATTACGCTGTCGCCGGCTTTTATCATGTCATTTCCATGCGGGATCAGTATATCGTTTTTTCTTACGATAACAGCGACCAATATCCCCTCTTTAAACTTAAGGTCCCTAAGCGGAATATTAAGAAAGTCGGTTGATTCATTCGCGGTAAACTCTATTGCTTCGGCACGCCCGTCAATAATTCGGAAAAGAGCTTCAATAGGGCTTCCCTGCGCGTTTTTCATCCCGCGTACGTAACGGAGTATATGGTTTGTTATAATCTGGCTTGGGTTTATGACACTCTCAATGCCAAGACTTTTTATTATGCCTATATAATTATTCCGGTTTATTTTTGCTATGACCTTTTGAACACCCGCTTGTTTTGCCATCAGGGCAGACATGAAGTTTTCCTCGTCCATGTCTGTTAGCGCGACAAATGCTCCCATTTCGGAAAGATTTTCGGAATGAAGCAGCGTGTCATCGGTGCCGTCACCGTTAATTATAAGGGTATGGGGAAGAAGCTCCGAAAGCTCAACGCACCGCTCTTCATTTATTTCAACAATTTTAGCTTTTATTCCGGTTTCTTCGAGAAACTTTGCAAGATAATAAGCTATCCTTCCGCCACCGGCAATCATGACATTTTTTATCTTCTGGTTGTCTATGCCAATTTGCCTGCAGAAACTCGATACAATTGCGGGCTTGCCGACAATATGGAGAATATCGTCTTCTTCAATACGAAAATCACCATTCGGTATGATTATTTCGTCGTTTCTTACGACGGCTCCTATTAATATCGTAGAAGAAATCTTCTCGGCAATTTCCCTTATTTTCATGCCAACAATCGAAATTCCCTTTGAAATGCGTATTTCAACAATCTCAACGCGTCCGCGGGCGAATATTTCAATGTTTGCAGCCTGCGGAAACCTTACCATCCTTGATATTTCACGAGCGGCCGCCCGTTCGGGGTTAAAAACCATATCAAGGCCAAGGTCATCTTTTAGAAGATTAAGCTCATCGGCATACTCGGGATCCCTGATTCTGGCGATAGTACGCTCGACACCCAGTTTTTTGGCCGTAAGACAGCATACCATATTTATTTCGTCGCTTGCGGTCGCGGCGATAAGGAGCTGAGCCTCCTTTACTCCGGCTTCTATCAATACTTTAGTGCTTAAGCCGTTCCCCTTTATACACATAACGTCAAGGTATTCATTCGCTTTTCTTAACGCTTCGGGATCCTTATCTATAACAACAACGTCGTTGTCTTCGTTGGATAAATTTTCAGCTAAACTGTATCCTACTTTTCCATCCCCGATGATAATTATCTTCATGTTGTTCTCCTTTATAATGCAAAAGCACGGTTAAAACCGCGCGGTTTTCCTGCTTGAACGCCGGTAAATATAAAGCATGTATTTGGAAACTCTCATTCAATTATTACCGGCTTTACGGGAATTATATTACATGTGAATAAAAAGATCAATGATACCATTATATTACCAATTGACCGTTTTTTACATAAATCATAAATCGCAAAAATGATTTAAATTATTTTTTGCAGGAAGCATTTTCGCTTGTATGAACACTATTTCCGCGGGTCTTGGTTTGGGTGTTTCGTTTCCTGGGTCGACAAAGCACGTACCGTACAACACGCTCCGGATCCTGTTCATTTTTTTGAGAAGAGGTCTCCATATCCCGAGTCGCTCATTTGCCCGCTCCACAGTCGCCTGTAAGCAGCGGAGCGTTGGAGCATGTCGCCCGTCGTCACCGAAAGCACCCAAACCACCCGCTGTCATTTCAACGTAACTATCACAGGCAGGACCTGCGGGAATAGTGCTCATACACTGCTTATTGAAAAATAACGTCAACGTAGAGCTTCATTTGCAAGAGTTACACAGTTCGGGCAAGTCAAAACTCACAAAAATGCTTTATAAAAGGAGAAATGAAACACCCGACCAGGGCCCGCGGAAATAGTGTTCATACAAACAGCGGTTATTGCTTTACTGTGTTTTTTTATATAAAATTGAAGCAGGTTTCAGCCAAAGCAGGCGAAAATGAAGAAGAGGAAGTGGATGCCGCATGAGGAGCGAAAATATTTCTTTTCACGGCGGAAAGGTTTCACGGAACGAACGGTTTTCCGTTTTGGGTCAAAAAGGCGTTGCGGCATGGATGACGGGTCTTTCGGCATCCGGGAAATCAACAATTGCCGTAGAAACCGAAAAGGTGCTTATTGGCATGGGTAAAGCCGTATACAGGCTTGACGGCGATAATTTGCGGCATGGTCTTAACAGCGATCTTGGTTTTTCCGAAAAGGACCGATTTGAAAACATCCGGCGCGCGGCGGAAGTATGCGCGCTTTTTGTTGACGCCGGTTTTATTGTTCTTGCGTCGTTTATATCTCCGCTTGCTTCAATGAGAAGCATGGCGAAAGAAAAAATAGGGGATGGCTTTATCGAGGTATATGTAAAGGCAGATCCCGAAACATGCGAAAAGAGAGATCCGAAGGGTTTGTATAAAAAGGCGAGAGCCGGAGAAATCCCCAATTTCACAGGCGTGACAGCCCCGTATGAAGTGCCCCGGTCGCCTGCTCTTGTGCTGGACACCGAAGAACATTCAATAGATGAATGTGTCAGGATTCTTGTCGATAAAATACTGCAATTAAGCGCGTTAAAATAACAGAACGGATTGTGCTGTATGAATGACGCCGGTTTCGGCAAGAATAAACGCCTCTATAAAGGCTTTATAAATTTCAGGCTTTTTTCGAGGATCTCTATTTTCGCCTCCGAAAACCGGAAAAGTTCCCCATCCATATTGACATGCACCGGTTTAGAGCTTTTCATTTCAATGGAGCGGCACCGTTTAATCGATACTTCTTTCATATCTGTGTGTGTTCCCTTTATGAGCCTTGGGAAAAATCTAAGTAATTTCAGCCTGTTTACATCATTTATTATGCAAAAATCTATTAATCCGTCATCAGGGACGGCATTCGGGGCAGGCATCATTCCGCCGCCATAATAACGCCCGTTCGCAAAAGCCGACAGCAGCATTGTTTTGGTATGCATCTCAGAACCGTCAACAACAAAATCCGCCTCTATTTTTTTCAGACCGATAACCGCCAGCAGAATTCCGCCGATATACGCGACTTTTCCTTTTATTAATGGAAGCTTTTTCAGGTATCCGGTCATCGCCACCACATCCGCGTCAAAGCCAATTGAAGCAATGTTTAAAAAATACCGGTTGTTAAACCTGCATACATCGACAGGTATTGGGTCGGAATGCACGATGAGAGGAAGTAATTTAAAAGGGTCCTTTTTCATACTGAAGCTTTTTATAAAATCATTTCCCGTACCGGCCGGGATTACTCCCAAAGATGCATTGGTACCTACCATTGGCTGCAGTATTTCATTCATTGTGCCGTCACCGCCGACGGAGTATATTCTTATCGAATCGTTAGTCTTTATGTAATGCCCGGCTATTTCCGAGGCATGTCCGGGAGCCTGGGTTATTTCTATCCTGTAAGGAAGGGAAAACTTCTTCATTAAATTCTCAATTTCGGGAACCATTCTTAACGTTTTACCTTTTCCTGCCGCGGGATTAACAATGAAAAGATGCTCCATAACAAAATGCTCCTTGATTTCGCGAATATTTGATTTATTTGTTTCCGTTATCGGCTTTTTTCTCCATTGTGACAATTATATCACAGCAAAATAAGGGAAGGAAGAACGAACTTCGCCTTTTATTGTATTAAAAACTTAACAAAATAGATATTGACAATCATTATCAAAAATGATAACTTACATTTTGGATAACATATATATAAAGTTTATTGAACTTGATACGTACAGTTAATATTACGTCTTGGAGGTATACCTGAATGACATTGAGAGATCTGAAAACAGGCGAAGAAGCGGTTATAGCCACTATAAAGGGCGGATATGGCTTACAAGCGAAACTCGAGTCAATGGGGCTTCGTGAAGGAAGCCGCATTACCAAAAAAAGCGCGGTTCTTGCCGGAGGTCCTGTTATTGTCCAGGCTGGAAACACGCAGATAGCCATTGGAGCAGGGATGGCGAACAGAATCATTGTTAAAAACGCGGATTGATGCATTTTAATTGTAAAAACGGATTAACTTATGTATATGTCTGGAAAAGGAAGATAATACAATATGAAAAAGATACTGCTTATGGGTAACCCGAATGTTGGCAAAAGCGCGATATTTACCAGTTTGACCGGGATAAACGCAAGAACTTCGAATTACCCGGGTACAACTGTCAGTTATACAACAGGAACATTAACGGTTCTGAAAAAGGGCAGCGCATGCGCGTCATGCTGCAAAAGCAGTTGCAAAGGCTGCAGTTATGGTTTCGTCGAAAAAATTGAAGTTGTTGATGTGCCGGGCACATACAGGCTCGATCCTTTGAGCGAAGCCGAAAAAGTGGCGTGCCGGCTATTGCCGGAAGGCGATATGATTATTAATGTTGTCGATGCGACAAATCTTGAAAGAAATCTTAATCTTACCCTCCAACTGCTTGAAATGAATAAGCCTGTCATCGTTGTACTGAATATGTGGGACGATACCATTCACAAAGGAATCAAAATAGATGTCGAAAAGCTTTCAGAAATGCTCGGTGTGCCGGTCGTTCCTGCAACCGGTACTACCGGACAGGGAATAGACAAACTTATTGAGTATATAACGAATTATCCGCAGGAACCGGTTTCAAAACGGGAATACAAGAATCGCTGGGCAGCGATTGGTGAGATAATCAACGCCGTTCAAAACCTGGAGAACAGGCGTCATACATTTCTTGAAAGGCTTCAGGATATCAGCGTACATCCTTTTGCCGGCATACCTATCGCGATTATAGTGATAATAGCTATTTTCAGGGTGATTATCGGAATCGGCGAGTATCTGATCGGCATAATGGAAAAATTGTTTGAAAGGTTCTATACTCCCGTTATTATGGCATTAAGCCGGCTTTTAGGCGGGGAAGGAGTGCTGCACCAGATTTTTATCGGTGATATTTCCGGGGAAACTATTGATTACGAGGCGGCCATGGGTGTTCTGACAACGGGTGTTTTTCTGGAAATCGGAATTGTCCTTCCATATATCCTGATATTCTATATAGTGCTGGGTTTTTTGGAGGATTTGGGATATCTTCCGCGGCTGGCTGTACTATTTGACCGTTTTATGCACAGGGTGGGACTTCACGGATTTTCAATAATACCGATGATGCTTGCGATGGGATGCAATATACCCGGAATTTTGGCGATAAGGAACATTGAATCGCGCCGGCAGAGGTTTATAACCGCAACCCTGACGGCGATTACGATTCCATGCTTTGCCCAGTCTGCGATAATCTTTTCAATTACCGCGTCATATGGTACAGGACACGTATTTGCCATTCTTGGAACAATTCTTTCCGTATGGCTCGTGTTGGGTTCGGCCTTAAGCTTTTTTGTAGAGGGAACGACGGACACGCTTATTATGGAAGTGCCGCCGTACAGGCTGCCCGCTTTTAAGGTATTGTTAAGAAATCTTGGAACAAGGATATACGGGTTTTTAACCGACGCTTTTCCATATGTGCTGGGCGGGATCCTTTTTGTAAATATTTTGACGATTCTAGGCGTCATGGACTTTCTCGGGAAAATTGCGGCTCCAATTATTACCGGAGTTTTCGGACTGCCTGAAGGCACGGTTGCGTCATTTGTGGTAGGCATTATACGAAAGGATGCCGCTGTCGTTTTGTTTGAACCTCTTAATTTGAGCGGCGCGCAAATGGTTACGGGAGTCACTTTGCTGATTATTTACTTTCCGTGTATGGCAACCTTTGTTATAATGCTCAAAGAACTTGGGCTTAAGGATACGTTTAAGTCGTTCATTATCATGGTTATCGTAACTTTGATTACCGGTACCTATATCAGGTTCTTCATGAACGTGTTAAAAGATCCGTGGCTCTATGTCATTTTTACCGTGCTGTTGTCATTTACCGTTATGCTTGTTCTTAGCCGTATAGCGGACAAAAGGCACCAGGCAAAATACATGTAAGCAAAGCTAAATACCGATTTTCTGCTCTCTTGCATAGTAAAAAAGATACTGCTGCGCGATACCCGCGATATCTCCAAAATAATCTCGGGCGAATTCCCTGATTGAATTAACGTCGGTTTCGCGTTTAAAATAAAGCGTTTCGATAACACGCTTAACCCAGCGATCAATCGGGAAGGCGCTCCTATCCAGCCCGCTGTACAGGAGAATGCAATCTGCGACCTTTTCGCCTATTCCCGGAAGAGATAAAAGGAATTTTCTAATGTCGGCCGGCGGAAGTTTTTGGATATGGCTTATCATAAAAGGCGTTTGATTCAATATCACCGCTGTTTTTGATATATACCGGCACCGGTAACCGCTGCGGCATATGCTTAAATCGTCCAATGACGCGTTTGCCAAAGCCGAAATGCCGGGAAAGGTTTTTTGGTCAAAATCACCCTTGACGGGTAGCCCGAAATGGGAGCATAACGATTCTATTATTTGTTTTATCCTTGGAATGTTATTGTTCTGCGATATTATGAACGATATCATCGTTTCCCAGAGGTCCTGCTTCAAGAGGCGTATTCCGTACCCGTGCGTAACCGCTTTTTTCAGATATTCGTCTTTTTCCGCAAGAAGCTTTTTTATTTTGCCGTAATCGGTATCCAAATCAAAGTAGTGTACGCAGTGCTTATTGAATTCCGATTCGCTCATATTAATGAACGTACATGTTTTTCCGTCCCATAGCATCCTTACTCCCAGATCCGAAATGATACCTGTCCAGGTACCGTCTTTATTAGCGTTCCACCGGAAACACTGACCGCAAAGAAAAGTATGATACGGGTTAAAATCGCTTATCTCTATTTTAAGGTTGTTGTTTTGTGACGAAATTATGCGAAACAAACCGGTTTCCTCCTGAATTTTTATATATAGCAGTAACATTATACACCAAATACGGCGCGTAAAATTAATTCTATTGAAATTTGTCGGGGATAATTGTAAAATGCTTTTAAAGAAAACAACAGCCGGTAAATATTAATTTTTTTACTGTCGTAAGCAGCTTTTGCCTGATTGATTATTGAATTTTTGCATAAATTTTGCGATAGCTTTGCCGTTTCATCCGACAAGGATATGTAAATAATAGTGAAAGGTTGATTTTGTTGAAGGAACGAATTTATACGATACCTGTTAACGATGCTTTCCGCGAAGATTGTGAGTGCCCTTTGTGCCTGCTTGAAGAGCAGCTTGAGAGCGATGCTCTTGAATATACTCTGGGTCCTTCAATGATGGAATCGGACAGCCGTATCGAAACAAACCGCAAGGGCTTTTGCAACCGTCATTTTACAAAGCTTTACAATATGCAGAAAAACCGTCTTGCATTGGGGTTGGTTATAGATACGCATTTAATTGAGCAAAACGGGATAATAAGAGATATGACCGAAAAAAGCCTGCCGCTGATAAAGAAAGAAGCTGCGGCAACAACAATGGAACGGATAGCCGGCTCGTTTAAAAGGGACAGGAGCGAGACGGTGCAGTTTATAAACGCAATGGTCGAGAAGCTGTCGAGCCTGGAAAAAACATGCACGATATGCGAAAAAATTGATTGGAACATGGAAAAGTTCACTGATGTGATCTTGTATCTTTTTTTTAAGGAACCGGATTTCAAAGACCTGTTCATGTCGAAAAAAGGTTTTTGTCTCCCGCATCTGAAACGGCTTTTGGAAGGTTCTTTAAAATACCTGAATAACAGAAACCGCAGCGAGTTTGTTATCGCGTTAATGTCGATGCAGTTGGCGCATATGGACAGGATAAGGGAAGAAGTGTACTGGTTTACGCAGAAGTTTGATTACAAGAATAAGGACGCGCCGTGGGGGAACTCACAGGATGCGATACCGCGCAGTATCCGGAAGATAGCGGGGCCGGCCGACCTGGTACGGTAGGTAATTGAACTTGGGGGTAACAAACTACTTTTTGGCAGCGAACGAAAGCAGCGTGAATGGAGTTGAAATAATGAAAAAAAAAGTTTATTCCTATGAAGATTTGCTTGAAATAATGAAGATTTTAAGGAGCCCGCAAGGATGTCCGTGGGATAGGGAACAGGACCACGAAAGCCTGAAAAGATATCTCATTGAAGAAGCATATGAGGTTATTGAAGCTATTGACTTGAAAGACCCGGAGAAATTGTGCGAGGAATTGGGAGATGTTTTGCTGCAGGTGGTTTTTCATTCCCGGATAGCTGAAGAGAACGGGCAGTTTACAATGAAAGACGTTATTCATACTGTCAGTGAAAAAATGGTGCACCGGCATAAACATGTTTTTGGGAAGGAACATGCGGAAACTGCGGATGATGTAATAGATTTGTGGGAGAATATAAAAAGGGAAGAAAAGGGAAATAAAGACCGTACATCGGTTTTGGACGGAGTGCCTTCTGTCCTTCCCGCTTTGATGAGGAGCTATAAAATACAGGAAAAAGCCGCGAAAGTCGGATTTGACTGGGATAATATTGATGACGCGTGGAAAAAGGTAACCGAGGAAGCAGGCGAACTGCGCGAAGCTTATACGAGCGGCGACATGGCAAAAAGCGAAGAGGAGATTGGCGATCTGTTGTTCGCCGTCGTAAATGTCGCCCGGTTTCTGAAGATAGAGCCTGAGATGGCGTTAACAGGGACCATCGGCAAGTTTATAAAAAGGTTTGAATATATTGAAAAGAGAAGCAGTGAAATGGGAAAAGAGCTTACAAGCATGACTCTTGCCGAAATGGATGAATTATGGGACGAAGCAAAAAGGACATTTTAACGGGAAAGGGGATCTTATGCGAATAGATAAATTTTTAAAGATAAGCCGTGTTATAAAAAGAAGAACGCTTGCGCATGAAGCCTGCGAGCGGCAGAAGGTAACCATAAACGGAAAGATAGCCAAACCGGGTTCCACTGTTCAGGAAGGGGATATAGTTGAAATCCGGTTTGGTGAAAATACGGTGAGGTTCCGCGTAAAAAGGATTGCGGAACACGCGAGGAAAGAAGAAGCGGGGGAAATGATAGAGATACTTTAATCCGGCAGTTTTAATCATCCGTACCCTTGCCTGCGCTGATGCTGTTGACAATAGCGCCGTGGGCAGGGGTATTATGTTTTATTTTACAAATGACATATTGTCGGCCATGTTCTCATAGAATTTCAATGCATGGACAATAACCTTCGGAAAAAAGGTCCAGTGCAATCCATTAACTTTTTAGGTGGTGGAGGATCATGGCCGAGGATAGACGGATACCGGAAAGGGAGCACCAGAATATTACCCTTAGGGACAGAAGAAGGCTGCTGATAACGGGTGTGCATAACGTTGAAAGCTTTAACGAGGAATGCATAGTCGTCGATACCGAGCTTGGAATTATTGTTGTAAGAGGGCTGGAAATGCATATAAACAAACTGGATGTCGAGAGCGCGGCGCTTGATGTTGAAGGCGAGATAGGTGCCATTGAGTATCTGGACCAATCGGCGCCTAAGCGAAAGGGCGGTTTTTTATCCGGCCTGTTCCGGTAGAAGGTTTGTTGTATGATACATGAAGTATATGTGTTCGCAAGTGCAATGGCAAGCGGTCTGACAGCCGGATTCCTTTACGATCTTATCCGGATGAAAAGAAAAGCCCATAAAACGAAGACGGCGATGTCTGTGTTCGAGGATATCGCGTTCTGGGTAATCGCGTCGATATTGGTTTTTGTTACGGCCTATATAAGCAACCAGGGCGAGATCAGAATGTATTTTATCATTGCCGTGCTTGCCGGAGTAGTATTCTATTACGCGTTCCTGTCCCACTGGGTGATTCTTATACTGACATTTATATTGAAAATTACTTTAAAGCCTTTTATTCTGTTATTCAGGCTTTTAACCCCGTTTTTTAATTTGATATCCAAATTTCTAAAAGATAAAGCCGAAAAAACCGGTGAAAAACTGCATATTGCAAGATTAAAAGCAAACCGCCGTTTAAAATCCGTAAAGCATATAATTAAAAAAGTCTGATGCCGAAGACAAACTGTTCATTATACCGGAAACAGTATTCTCACCGTATAAATCACGGCAGTTAGCGTAATGGCCGACAAAAGGGTGGACACCATAACCGCGCGTGAAGCGAAGCCGGGGCTGTTATTAAACTCGACGCTTATCATCGCCGTATTGACTGCGGTTGGAACGGAAGAGGAAATAATTAACACCTGCGCCATAATTCCCTTTATTCCAAATAATGAAACCAAAATAAACGCGATAACCGGTCCGCCTACTAAACGAACAAATGCGGAAAGCAAGACATCCGGATCCCAAAATTTGATTTTTGTCTGGGACAATTGTACGCCAAGGGAGATTAACGCGAGCGGGATAAAGCCGTCTTTTATATAAGTTAAAGCAGTCCATATAGGCAATTGTTCAAAGTTATATGGAATGAGTTTTAAAATAAAGGCCAAAATTACGGCATAAAATGACGGCATATTCAAAGCTTTCTTTACAGCGTCTTTTATGCTTCCTCCGGCACGGCTCGCGAAAAATACGCCTAATGTATTGGTCGTGGAGTTTTGGATTATAATAACGATTATCTGAATTGTCAGGGCAAATTTTAAATATGGCATTTCACCGTTTGCCTGGAACAGTATGCTGGAAAAAACAAGCGTAATTAGAGGAATACCGAAATTCCCCGAGTTATAGAACATGAGTGAATTAATAAATGCGTTTTTAAGGCTTTGATCATATCCCCGAATTTTGGCTATAACGGAACCAATCAGATGGTTTATCGGAATAATAAGAATAACCACAGCGGCAGCAACAATAAAATCCGTCCGGAATTCTGCCGTATAAATATTATAAAATGTGAATAGGGGCACAAAAGAATACAGCATAATTTTTGATAATGTCTGTACATCAAGGCTGAACTTTTTTCCGAGAAATATTCCCAGAGAGATTATAACAAAAATAGGGATCAAGTTATTGGTTAGTATAAATAGAAATATATTCATAATATCATCAGCTTTCCTTATGGCTGTCCGACTTTATGTAAATTCACATATGCAATATTATAAATATGAATTGCGGCATATGCAAGCGATATGAAAAAAGTTGGCCTATTTTCCGATATATTTATCAGAACGATAAAAGCATTGTAATAAAGCCTTATGTTGCTTGCGCNNCAAATCTTCGTTCTTTTAAGCGAAATAATTGCGCGGAAATATGGCATAAGGCATGAATATAATGCTATGATAAAAAGGAAATTATACATGCAGTTTGTATTCATACAAAAGAAAAGGGGAGTATAAATGCGGAGAAAAAGACGTATTAATCCGCTGCTGTTAATATTAATGTCCGGCCTGATTGCCTATTTTATTGTTACTTATTTTCGCCAGCAGGAAGAATTTTCACTAATTCGTTCCGAACTGCGTTCCATTGAGTATAAAATAAAGCAGGAAGAGCAGACCCGGGAAAAGCTCCTTGAACAGCAAAGCAAAGCCGGTACGGATGAATTTATAGAAAGCATTGCCAGGGAAAAGCTTGGCATGGTCAAACCGGGTGAACGGCTGTTTGTTGATTCGGAATAAAACAGAGCCCTGCGGCCGCTTTGGCTGCCGCAGGGCGGGTATTAAGACTTGTCTTTAATTTTAGCCCATGTATCCTTCAAAGATACGGTCCTGTTGAACACAGGCTTTCCTTTCCTGGAAAACTTGCTGTCCAGGCAGAAGTAACCTATGCGCATAAACTGGAATTTATCTCCCGGCCTGACATTGGCAAGGGAAGGTTCGACCTTGCACCCCGATAAAACCACAAGCGATTCCGGATTGAGGTTCGCAGTCCAGTCTTCGCCTTCAGGAACATCATCGGGATCTTCCTTAATGAAAAGATGATTATACAGCCTTACTTCCGCGTCAACCGCGTGCTGTGCGGAAACCCATTGTATTGTTCCTCTTACTTTTCTTCCGTCCGGAGCGGTTCCGCCGCGGCTTAAAGGATCGTAAGTGCAGTGCACTTCGGTTACCTGTCCCTTTTCATCCTTTATGAAACTATTGCATTTAATGATATAAGCGTTCTTAAGGCGCACTTCTCCACCGGGTTTTAAACGGAAGTATTTCTTGGGGGGATTTTCTTCAAAATCGTCCCTTTCAATATATATCACGCGTGAAAAAGGAACCTTTCTTGTTCCCGAATCGGGATCTTCGGGATTATTTTCAACGTCCATTTCTTCGGTTTTATCTTCAGGATAATTATCTATTACAACTTTGAGCGGGTTAAGGACAGCCATAACCCTTTGGGCGCGTTTGTTCAAATCTTCGCGGATACAATGCTCAAGAAGTCCATAGTCAATGACGCTGTACGTTTTTGCGACACCGATAATTTCGCAGAATCGCCTTATTGATTCCGGCGTATATCCCCTGCGGCGAAATCCCGAAAGTGTCGGCATTCTCGGGTCATCCCACCCGTCAACTATTCCTTTTTGAACAAGCTGCAGAAGCTTTCGTTTACTCATAACGGTATAGGTGAGATTTAAGCGGGCAAATTCGTACTGGCGGGGCGGGTTTTCAATGTCAAGTTTTTCAAGGAACCAGTCGTA
>LFRV01000109.1 GCA_001512485.1 Clostridiales bacterium DTU069
CGGGCAAATTCGTACTGGCGGGGCGGGTTTTCAATGTCAAGTTTTTCAAGGAACCAGTCGTACAAGGGCCTGTGATCTTCAAATTCTATGGAACACAGTGAATGCGTTATGTTCTCTATTGCGTCTTCAAGCGGGTGCGCGTAATCATACATCGGGTATATGCACCAATCGTTTCCGGTTCTGTGATGAGAGGTTTTAAGAATGCGATATATAACGGGATCGCGCATATTCATATTTGGCGAAGACATATCGATCTTTGCGCGCAGAACCTTTTCCCCGTTTTCGAACTCGCCGTTTTTCATGCGCTCGAACAAATCAAGGTTCTCTTCAACCGAACGGTTTCTCCACGGGCTTTCCTTCCCGGGTTCGGTAAGCGTACCCCTGTATTCGTGGATCTCTTCGGCCGAGAGGTCGTCTACGTAGGCGAGCCCTTTTTTTATCAGAACAATGGCATATTCGTAAAACTTCTGGAAATAATCGGAGGCAAAATACAGGCGGTCTTCCCAGTCAAAGCCCAGCCATTTGACATCTTCTTTTATTGATTCAACATATTCAATATCTTCCTTCGAAGGATTTGTGTCATCGAAACGCAGGTTGCACAGGCCATTATATTTTTCCGCAAGGCCGAAATTAATGCAGATGGCTTTAGCGTGACCAATGTGCAAATAGCCGTTTGGTTCGGGAGGAAACCGGGTATGAATCTTTTTTACTTTTCCGGATTCCAGATCCTGTATGATTATATCCTCGATAAAGTTGGATACTTTAATGTCCTTCTCGTTATTCTCTCT
>LFRV01000036.1 GCA_001512485.1 Clostridiales bacterium DTU069
ATTCATATGATCCGTGCCGATATAGAAACGGAGATTTCCCCTCTTGTAGGTTCGGAAAGGCAGTCGGAAGAACTGGTAAATTACCTTCTTAAGGAGTTTGAAGGCCAGCCCGAAAAATTGTGGGAGTCGAACATATTCGGAAAATCGCTGCATGAACTGATTACCGAAGGGCTTCAGAACAAGCTGTTCAGAATGCCTGAAGACGCCCAGATGAAACTGCAGGAAACACTGCAAAGAATAGTAAATGAAGGAAGCGGCGGCCTGATATGCATTATTTTATAACGAAGCACTTCTCTTGCCCGGCTCTTTCGGGCTTTTTTTTTNNTTTTTTTTTATTTCAAAAATACCCGAACCAGAGCCGTGTACCAACCGGAACGCGGCAACAATGGCTCGACCCGTTATCCACCCGCTGTTAAAGTTTTTGTTTCAGTTGTTGTGCACAGCTAAAAATAGAAGTATACAATTATCTAATATAAGAAACTAAAAATAGTGGTATAATATTCATGGTAAACTATAAAAAAAGGGAAAGATACATATGGAAAGGAGACTTGAAATGTCTGAATCAACGGAAAAAAGCAGAGGACAAAAGCTAATTGAAAAACTTGAATACAAAAGCGAGATTGCCTGGGAGAAAATCCCCGACCGTGAAAAAGTGTTTCAATTCTGTGAAGGATACAAGGATTTTCTTGATAAAGCCAAAACAGAACGGGAATATGTGAAAGAGGCGGTTTTGTTAGCTGAAAAAGCAGGTTTTGAGAACCTCGACAAAATAATCTACAATGAATTGTCGCTGACGCCGGGAGATAAGGTATACCGTGTTATAAAAAACAAGGCGATAGTCTATGCGGTTATCGGCAAGAAACCATTGGAAAAAGGCACAAGAATGCTCGGAGCGCATATTGATTCGCCGCGTCTTGATTTAAAACAAAAGACGATTTATGAGAATAGCGATATGGTGTTCCTGAAAACGCATTACTACGGGGGAATTAAGAAATATCAGTGGGTTGCGATACCGCTTTCGCTTCACGGCATTATTATCAGAAAAGACGGAACAAGCCTGGAAATCAATATCGGCGAAAGTGAAGATGATCCCGTTTTCACAATTACCGATTTGCTTCCGCATCTTGCTAAAGAGCAGATGGAAAAGAAGCTTGGCGAGGCGATTACCGGTGAAGGGCTGAATGCGCTTGCCGGCTCTATTCCATACGATGACAAAGATGTTAAGGAAAAGGTAAAGCTAAATATTCTGAATATTCTGCATGATAAGTATGATATAACGGAAGAAGATTTGGTAAGTGCCGAGCTTGAGCTTGTTCCCGCATTCAAGGCAAAGGATATCGGATTTGACAGGGGTATGATTGGTTCTTACGGGCAGGATGACAGGGTTAGCGCTTATACGTCGATGATGGCCATATTCGATGTTGACGATCCTGAATACACGTCGGTTTGCGTGCTTACCGACAAGGAGGAAATAGGAAGCGTAGGGAACACAGGCGCGGAATCGCGTTTTTTGGAAGATTTTCTTGCAGATTTATGTTATCTCACGTCAAAGGACTACTCCGACATTATTCTTCGTCGCTGTCTTAATAACTCCGCGATGCTGTCCGCCGATGTAAACGCAGGGTTCGATCCGAATTATGAAGGGACGCATGACAAGATGAACGCAGCTTATATGGGAAAAGGCATAGCAGTTTTGAAATATGCCGGCGCGCGCGGAAAAGCCGGGGCTTCGGACGCGCATGCGGAAATGTTTGCGAAAATAAGAAGGCTTTTCAATGAAAACGATGTTCCCTGGCATTCAACCGAACTCGGAGCCGTTGATAAAGGCGGGGGAGGCACAATTTCAAGATATATTGCAAACCTGGGGGTTGATGTACTCGACTGCGGAGCACCCGTTTTAAGCATGCATTCGCCGTTTGAAGTAACAAGCAAGGTCGATGTCTATTCGGCATACAAAGGTTATAAGGTATTTTTGAAAAAATATGAATAGTTAATCGTAAACGTTACTAATGCACCGTTTCAGCAGGCTAAAAAGGCCTGCTGTTTTTTGTCTTTTACTTTCGCTTGCATTATGCTTTATTAATGATACAAAAAATGTTATTATAAACATAAAAGTAGGCTTAAAAAGAGTTTTCTTTAAAACTCCGTAAAAAGCCGGCATCTATTGCCAAGTGCTTCATACGGATTGCGGCAGAAAAAGCAAACGTATTTATGAATGTGAGGATAAAATATTATGAAGAAAGTATTTGCTGTTCTTTTATTGCTTATATCGGTAACGATTATTTCGGTTCCGTCGTTAGCGCTGGATGATTCCTATGTAGTAAAGGATGATATAAAGGTTTATGTTAATGACACTTTGATCGGCTTTGATGTGCAGCCGTTTTTTTATAAAAATAGGACAATGGTGCCTATAAGAGGTGTTTTTGAAGCTTTGGGCGCTGCTGTTGAATGGGATAACTATACAAAAACGGTTGAAGTAACAAAGAGTGTCAGGGTCAGAGTTCAATTGGACAGTCATGTTGCAATGGTTGATGAAAAAAGAGTAGTAATGGATGTCCCTGCCGTAGGACTTGACGGCAGAATATTCGTTCCGGTCAGGTTTATAAGCGAAGCCCTCGGAGCAGACGTTGAATGGGATAACAACACAAAAACGGTATATATTAATGAAAACACATATAACGAGGATATTGGCAATGTATTGAACGGGGGCAAGTACGCGACGGACAGCGTATGGAATTACTATATTCTTCAGGATGGAGTGCTGGTCGGTGAAAATAATGAAACTAAAATACAGGAGAAGATAGCTGAACATGCCGTGTGTGGTTTACATATATTGGACAATTGGATATACTACATTGGCGTTGACAATGGAATTCAAAAAATTATGCGTGTTTCAAAGGACGGCTCGTCACAAAAAGAAATTGTGGTTGACGAACCCGTTCAGTCAATGCAGATACTGAACGGATGGATATACTACAGCCCAAGCGATTCCGGAACGCTTTACCGCGCAAGCACGGACGGAACGGTTACGGAAAAAGTGCTCGAAGACGGCGATTTTTCAGATAAAAACTGGTTTGTACAAAACAGTTTCATTTACTATAAAAACGTAGCAAAAGGCGGTGCCATATACTGCGCAAGAATTAATGGAACCGGAATAAGAAATCTCGTATACGATTCCAACAAGTACAGTTTAAAACTGATAGACGAAAAATATATTTATTTGGTGCGCGATGACGGCGAAAAAGGTTTTTACCGTGTACCGCTTACAGGCGGGATACCTGAAAAAATAATGGGCGAAACACCCCTTTGTATAAATTCCGACAGGTACTGGTTTTATGCAGCCGTAAAAACAAACAACGGCAGCAGTTTGATAAAGCGTATAAAGAATGGGAACGAAACATATACAATAAACGAATACAAGGAATCAGATACGCCGAAAAGCATATATTTAAGCGATAGCTCCATTTACTACAGCCTGGTCAGGGGAACTGAAGAAATGGTTTTTCAAATGAGTCTTTACGGCCAGGATATAAAAGCCATGTCATGGATATACGGTAAAGATTATTACCGCGTAAGGGATATACTGTCGAATGTCCAGACAAGACATAATGCACTTATAGGT
Source organism: Clostridiales bacterium DTU069 (assembly GCA_001512485.1). GTDB lineage: Bacteria > Bacillota > Clostridia > DSM-8532 > DSM-8532 > DTU069. The sequence goes on from LFRV01000036.1 coordinate 3,623, forward strand.
TTCGCTTCGCTTCAAATGACCACAATCAGAACAGGAGAGACAACCAGTACAATAATAAATGAAATTAAGCTGAACAATGCACAGTCGCTTTATTACCAAAAAACTAAGGCAGAAAACAATAATGACCTCGAAATGTGGATTGATAAAAGCTATGTTTATTCAAAAAAGCCCGATGAAGACCATTGGAGCATAAATGAAATAGATAAATCTGATAAGCCATCTGTTAATATTGCTGTTTTAGGTTTGTTCAGGCCAACACAGGAATTATGCAACAATCTTACCGTAATAGAGCAGGAAGACGGTTATATCCTTTACGGAAACGGCACTTTCAAGCACTTTATTCAGGGCCTTTTACAAGATAAAAGAAACGGACTGCTCACCATGTTCGATTATATAGATAATCTGGAAATGAGAGTTTCAATAAACAAAGACTATTATATAGAGCAGTTGGATCTTAAATTGAAACTGGGTTCAAGCAGCGGTATGCCGCAAGATGACAGTATAATACATCACCAATACATTAACAGTCAGTTCAACAGCGTATATTTAAATTTGCCTTATTCCGTCAGGCAATCTTTAAATGCGAAAGAAAAAGCCGATTCCAACATTAAATTCGGATTAGAAAAATTGAACGAATCAAAATATCAGGAAGCAATACAATATTTTGATGCCGCATTGGCCGCCTATAATAAATCGTATGATGCCTATTATTATAAAGGAAATGCGTATTATAGACAGGGAAAATATGAGGAAGCAATTCTGATATATGATAAATACCTTGAACTGGAGCCGGATAATTTTGACATATTGGCATACAAGGGGTTATGTTATCTTGAACTTGGCGATTCGGCAAAAGCTGAAGAAATTGCGAATGAAGTAATCAAAGCAGATAACCTGAACAGAATCGCGTACAATTTGCTTGGATTGGTTTATTTTCAACGGAAAGAATTCGCTGATTCGTATAAAATGTTTGAGAAAGCGGTTGCAATTGATAAAAATTATTATGATGCCTGCCTTAATATGGCATCAACTCTTTTCAACATGGGCAGTTATACAAAATGTGTTAACGCGGTGGAAGAATTCCTCAAACGTTTCCCGAACAACAGGGACTTGTTGCTGATAAAAGCCACAAGTCTTTCGAAACAGGGCAAGACAGAACAAGCGATCGAAGCATATAAACAGATTCTTAGCCTTGATCCCGCAAACGATTTTGTTGCAATGACGTACATAGCACTTGAATACGAAAAGCTTCAGGAATTCGACAAAGCACAGGAGTATGCCGACAGGGCAAAGTCCGTCTATCCGAATTACAGTCTATTGGTATATCTGCTGGAAAAGCTGGAATACGAGCGGTTCACTCTTTCCGGTCAGAAGATTGTAAATTTCATTAAGGATTATTATCTCTTCTATAATGAAACGGATGAAGTAGTGAAAGCCATATCCGAATTCATTAATAAAGGAGAAGCTTATACTATCGGAGACATTGTTAAATTGATTGAAGCAATAAAAAGTTCAGATGACGACCTAACTTATTTACTTACGGGCAGTGATTATGCTTCTTATATGAAACGGAAGGCTGATTCTTCAGTTACTGTAAGACAGCAGGACGACAATACAGTGTATGTAAAAATAAGCGATTTTTCACCAGGAACAGGGGTATTGTTCAACGAATATATGCAATCCATTGAAAAACCTGAAGACAAAATACTGATAATAGACCTGAGGGATAATGGAAGCGGACTTACGGACGAAGCCGGCATAATGCTTGACGCTCTTCTTCCCGAATGTTTCACAAGCTATTATATAGAGCGCGGAGGGTATATAACAACGAATCAATCCGGAAAAAGTAGCGTTAAGTTTTCAAAGACAGCGATCCTCGTTAACGAAAATTCGGCTAGCGCGTCTGAGCTTCTTGCCCTCGGCCTTAGAACACATCTTGATAATGTCGCGATAATCGGCAGGCAAACGATGGGGAAGGGAGTAGGACAGATTATATATAACGATCTGAACAGAAAATACGCGCTTTTCCTTGTGAACCACTACTGGAATGTGCTTGAGAAGAATATACACGGCACTGGGATAAATGTAGATATTACGGTTGAAAATGACGCTGACTTCACTAAAGCAGTAAATGAATTCATAAAACAATAAACCCCCGTTATAAAACAAT
>LFRV01000092.1 GCA_001512485.1 Clostridiales bacterium DTU069
GGTTGCAGCCTCTGAGTGGCTCCCAATATAAATGCCATCTCCACTTTCTTTACCAGCGCCTTGGTACCCACCGCGGTTATTGTCATCGATGGTGTTACCCTTGATAATGTTTTTCTGGGCACCGCCGTTGTTATAAATCCCGTAATTCTGGTGTCCGGAAATGGTATTCCCTTCAATGGTGTTGGCTACCCACACCCCGCCGTCAATTTTTATCCCTATTTCACCGTTTCCTTCAATGATATTTTCCAAAAATTTGTTGCCGGTAGCAGCATTTGCTTGCGTATATGAAGTATTAAGTGAGATACCACAACTTGAGTTATCCTCAATGGTGTTACCTTTAATGGCGTTATTGTTACAGCTTGTAGTAGTTGCAGTACTTCCTCGCGTCATATGAATACCTATTGTGTTTTCGCGAATAATATTATTTTCAATTGTGTTATTGTCAGCCTGCTACATGAAAATACCCGCGCGGTAATTCAATGTGACAAGGTTGTTTTTAATTATACAGTCTTCTA
>LFRV01000077.1 GCA_001512485.1 Clostridiales bacterium DTU069
AAATTACTTACATTTCTGTAATATCAATTCGTTGTTTTCATAACTTTTTTGACACTACCAATTGTATAAAATAGCATCGGCTGACCTGGTCCATGACTGGGTCTGTACTGAAAAAAAAAGATTTTTTGGGTTTATGCAGTGCAACAAGAAAGAGACAGACTTTATCAGGAAAATAAAAAATTGAAAGAAGAGTTGGACAGAATTAAAGAGGGGCCTTTGAAGCCAACGAAGATTATAAACGTATTTGATTTTTGTGATTATTAAAATTTTCAAAATATAAGGACTTGTTGAAAATTGCTTAAAATTTGTTGGTATTTTATAAAAAGTGTCGGTGAAAATGTCGGTAGAAAAAACAGCTGCTCGTACCGACAAAGAACCTTTATTTATTTTTTAAAATACCGATAATACAGGTGTAGAATTAATTGTTAATGGCATAATATATATTAGCATGCATGCAACTCAACTCGAAAAGCTGTGGATAATTCTGTGGAAAAGTCTTGACAACTTTGTCGGGTTGGAGTAAAATATCATTAGCTCATCTACCATGTGTAGAAGGAGTAACGATGCCGCATGGATATATATTCGTGCGGCATTAGCATTAGAATGGATTAGCGATAAATTCATAGTATTCTTTTCGAAGTTTTCTTTTTGTGTGTTCTTCAAAGACGGGATATGATGTCCAAAAAAGAATATAGCTTCCTCTATCAGCAAGTATAACAAGGTATTCAATCCGTTCGCACCATAACAGAATTCTAGTTTCGCCTTTCCTTCTATTTTTCCATATTTTTATCTCTTTACAAGTAGAGCTGCAAATTTCAATGATTACTTTTGGCCACAATATTCTTTCATATCTTCTTAAGTCTGGCGTTCTTTCATTTTCTTTTGAACCTTCAGAAATAATATGCCAGAAAGTCGCTTCACGCCCTTTAAATAGTGGATGTCGCTTTAATCCTAATGCCTTCCCTTTAAAAATAGGCCTTGCATCAATAAAATCCTTAGTGAATAAAGCATAAATTGCTTCTTCGTATGTAAAGTAATCACCATTATATTCTTGTAACGTAATTAATGGAGGAATCTGTTTGCATTCTTGAACCATTAAAAAGCTCCCCTTGGCTTCCATATAAAGAGATTAAATTTACTTTCACTTCTTGGCGTTGTTTTTGTTATATCAGCTTTTTCTTTTATCGCATCAATTAATATCTGTTTTCCACGGTTTCCTGGTTGATCATATAAACCTCGGTAATAATATGATATTGCGCCAATTATCAAATCCACTATTTGCATTATTTCCGATTCCTTGGAATTAATTTGACTTATTCTTTTAATTACTTCATTGTTATAATCATATTTGTTATTGCATAAAACCTCGTGAAGTTTTCTTACTCTAGGGCCACCCCTCGTATCTTTTATATCAATAAAAATACAATATTCTTCGCCTGGATAGGTAATGGCATCTAAAAGATAAAAATACATCTTGTAATACCATAAATTATAATCGTTATTATTGTATAACGCATTATCTAGCTTATTTTTACCAATTGCAATTAAACCACGAAATGACAATTTTTCATTACTAAAAAAATAATTAACAAGGTCTTTATAAAATTCAATTTTTGATTCAGATACTTTAGTCCACTTAATTTCAAAACTTTTACTTAAACCATGGATTTCTTTTATGCTTCTAATATTATTATATATTTCCTTCTTGTTTTCTTTAAGACAAGACATTGCCCCCAATACCATAATATTTGATTTATCTTTTTCCAAATGGCAACTTTCATCACAATAGATGTTATACCTCATAACAAACCTACCTTTACAAGTATTAATACAATTTTACCATAATCAATATTTTACAGTAAAGCTTTAGATGCCCTTTTATCCCACTCAGAAATTTCTAGATAAAACAGATTGGGGCATTTAACTCCGGCTATCATAATGAAAGTACATGCCTATGCAATCCGACGGCCAAATAGGAAATCTGTTGAAAAACACGCAGGCAGATTTTAGAAAATGCAAAAGTCTTCTATCAGAAAAACAGGCTTAACCGCCTGTTTTTTTATTTTTACATTCCAGTGCAAGCCTGTGTCGTTCAATCGCGTGATGCTAGGATTGAAGGAAATTGTCTAACTATTAGATCAAATCACGGTTACAGAGAGCAATGCAAAAAGATGGCAGACATATAAAGGATAACCTTACTCGTGAACAATACTAAAAATCGTTCCCTTACTCACTAATCCTTGTAAGCAGCTATCGGGTCAAGTCAATCAGCTATTTTAGGTTTCCCAAAATATCTTTAATACTGTTTATTGGTATTGCTTGGTCAACCCCTTTTTGACCACCGATAGTTATGGCAATAACTTCACCCTCAAGGTTAAATATTGCGCCGCCGCTTGAGCCGGAATCCATTTCGGTTTCCGATACTGAAAGGTATGTTCCTTTGTCGTACTGATATATCCCCGAAAACAGGCATTCGTCAATGATGTTTTGATTACCCCTCGGACTTGTAATGCTTATCAACTTTTGCCCTTCCTTTAGCTTATCTGAATCACCCAATGTTACAGAAGGCTTGTTCGTATATGCTCTTACAACCGCCAAATCAAGTGTCGGGTGTGTATAATGCACTATTCCCCTCACGCTGTATTTTTCATCATCGGTAAATACGTCAATCTTTGACGCACCGTCTACAACGTGTTTTGCGGTTATAACATAGCCATTATATACGAATCCAGAGCCTTGTCTTTGAACTGTTTTTGTATAAGCATATATCATCACACACGAATCCTTGCACTTTTCCGCAATGACTTCAGTGTCGGTCTTTGGTGTGGTCATGTAAATGTTGTTGCCTTTGAGTTTTGCGTCTATGCCGAACTTCTCGGAAATCTCCCATAACGGCGCATAGGTTGTACCGTTAGCGTCTGCGTAAAGCGGTTTGTCTACTTTTACATCATCGATAAACAGTTGAAAAGGTATCTCACGTAGTATAACAGTTGCAAACGCATTTACGGAAAACATCAGCAATACGCCAACCAATAATCCTGCGCTGAACTTCTTCACAACACACCACCTCCCGCTTGTATTATACCATATTTTTCTAAAAGAAAAACAGAAGGTGAAATGTTTAGTGAGCATTGGGTTATGAGGCAGATTAAGCCGTTTTGCGTCAGAATGCTGCCTGTGAATGCTATGATTATATATTATTGCCTTATAAAATGAATGTAATCATATTCTTATTTCATTTTTATGGTTTATTATTTTTTACATAATTACAAATTGTTTATTTCTATGATATGATATAATTATCCACTTTGGACAAGGAGACGATACCGGTTGGAAGATAAAACCTTTGAATTGCTGGAAGAGATGTAGGTTGAATCCTCTTCCGGGTTTAATAGGGCAGAGACAGGCTTGATAGAGTGAAAAACAGGCTTGATAGAATAGAAAACAGGCTTGATGGAGTAGAAAGGTTATGCAGGGAGGGGAATATTTATGTCTTTTAAAGTTGTTTTTATAGGTGCGGGAAGCATTGAGTTTACAAGAAGGCTTCTTTCCGATCTTTTAACGGTTCCTGAGTTTAAGGATATTGAGATTGCTTTTACCGACATCAATGAGAAAAACTTGGAGATGGTTACAAAGCTTTGCCAAAGGGACATTGATGAAAACAGGCTGAATATCAAAATACAATCAACAACGGACCGCAGAGTTGCGCTGAAAAACGCAAAATACGTGTTCAATGTGGTAAGGATAGGCGGTCTTGACGCGTTTAAACTGGATGTTGAAATACCGTTAAAATACGGAGTTGACCAGTGTGTTGGGGACACCATATGTGCCGGAGGCATTATGTACGGGCAGAGAGGGATTCCCGTAATGCTGGATTTTTGCAAGGATATACGTGAAGTAGCTGAAAAAGACTGTCTTCTGTTGAATTATGCGAACCCTAATGCAATGATTACATGGGCCTGCAATAAGTATGGCGGGGTAAATACGATTGGTTTATGTCACGGAGTACAGCACGGACACGAACAAATTGCGGAGGTTCTGGGTTTAAGGAAAGATGAGGTCGATATTATTTGTGCCGGAATTAACCATCAGACATGGTATATTCAAGTCAGGCACAATGGAAGAGACATGACCGGAGAACTCCTGCAGGCGTTTGAAAGACATCCCGTGTACAGCAAAACTGAAAAGGTGCGTATAGATATGCTGAAAAGATTCGGATACTACAGCACAGAATCAAACGGGCATTTGAGCGAATATGTGCCATGGTACAGGAAAAGGCCTGAAGAGATAATGGACTGGGTTGACCTTAGTTCCTGGATAAACGGCGAAACGGGAGGATATCTCCGGGTGTGTACGGAAGCAAGAAATTGGTTTGAAAAGGATTTTCCGAAATGGATGAATGAGCCAGCGAGGAAGTTTGATCCTGCAGAAAGAAGCTCCGAACATGGTTCTTACATAATTGAAGGACTGGAAACAGGCAGGGTATACAGAGGGCATTTCAATGTCGTAAATAAGGGAGTAATAACTAATCTTCCGGCGGATGCCATTGTTGAAGTTCCGGGGTATGTTGATGCGAACGGTATAAATATTCCGGTAGTTGGAGATCTGCCGTTAGGCTGTGCTGCGGTATGCAATGCGAGCATTTCGGTTCAGAGACTGGCGGTTGAAGCAGCAGTACACGGGGATGATCAGCTTCTAAGGCAGGCAATGATGATGGATCCCCTGGTAGGCGCGGTTTTAAATCCGCCCGAAATATGGCAGATGACGGATGAGATGCTGGTAGCAGAAGAGCAATGGCTTCCGCAGTATAAGAAGGCTATTGCAAAAGCGAAAGAGAGGCTTGAAACAAACAAACTGATTCCGACAAAAAACTATAAAGGGGCGGCAAGAACAAATTAAAATAAACCGCAAAAAAATCGGCTTTACGTAAAAGCCGGTTTTTTATGGCTGCGGACTAAGGATTCGAACCCTAACAAAATGATCCAGAGTCATTCGTGCTACCATTACACCAGTCCGCAGTGTTTAATCATACTATGCGCGGATGTGTACCACTAAAGCGGACACATACCGAGCGAATATTATTATAATATATATATACAAACTTCGCAAGTGGTTTTTAATGTCCTTCTCATGTATTTCTCCGAGCCTGCTAAACACCTGCGGTATGAAATAATGATATTTACTGTATTCTTATTCGCCGCACATGAAAACATAAACCGCTGTAATGAAATTTTATCAGTCATCTCAGCGGTTTCTTCATATTGAAGACCGAATACAGGTCATATCATCATAATTGTTGCCGTAGAGACATCATTTCGGATCATGTTGCCGAAAGATCACTCTTTAACACTGCCTATGTTAACAGTTACAAAATATTTTTGCAAGAAAGGATACACAATGAGTATGGGCACGGTAGCCACCATAGTCATTGCTGCACGCAGCGAGTTCGGAGTGACCATGTTGCGTGACTGTTGTGACTGTTCGGCCAGATAATCCGGTTGCCTGACTCCCGTCTGCATCGATGAAGCTATTATCTTCATCATCTCGTATTGAAGGGTACTCAATTCCTGTTTTGGCGCAAATATGAAAGAGTCAAACCAGGAGTTCCACGATCCAACGGCTACCCACAACGCAACGGTAGCAAGAACCGGCAGGCATAACGGGAAAATAATGCTGAAATATATTCTCATTTCGCTGGCGCCGTCAATTTTTGCGGATTCCACAAGAGACGGCGGTAGCGAGTTTATGTATGTGCGTATAACGATAACATTGAATGCTCCCACCAGCGAAGGCAGAATATAGACCCAAAATGAGTTGATCAGTCCCAAACTGCGGTACAGAAAATACTGCGGGATTAATCCTGCGTTTATGTACATGGTCATTACCATGAAAACCGTAAGAAACCTTCGGAAAACAAAATCCTTGTGACTTAATACATATGCGAGCAAACCTGATAAAAACACGTTTAGTACCGTTGTGAGCACCGTACGCGAGACAGATATTAAAAAGGCTTTAAAAATTTTATCTGTTTTAAATATGCTTTGATAGTTAAACAGAGACCATTTTCTCGGCCATAGGTAGAGTCCGCCTTTTATTGAATCTCTCGCGTCGTTAAAAGATACTATCAGCGTGTTCCACAGCGGATATACCATGACGACGATGACCATGAACATAAAAAACACAATAAATACATCAATAATTTTATCACCAAATGATTTTCTCATCCCTATATACCTCCAAGCAGAATAGAGCCATCAAAAACTTGTGCTAAACGAGTCTTTCCTCTTCCAGCCAACCGGCAATTTTATTGCAAAGTATTAATATAACAGCGCTGACCACCGTTTTAAACATACCGGCAGCTGTTCCGAACGCAAAACCGCCGCTTCTGCCAAAGCCTCTTTTAAGCACGAAGATATCGATGGTTTCCGATACGTCAAGTACCATACCGTTTGTACCCAAAATGTATTGAATTTCAAAACCCGCGTTGAGGATCCAGCCTGCGTTTAAGATAAGAAGGATGATAATTGTTGATTTTATGCCAGGTAAAGTGACATACCACATTCTGCCGAAACGTCCATACCCGTCAATAGCCGCAGCCTCGTACAGCGCGGGATCTATGGAGGTAATCGCCGCCAAATAGATAATACTGTTCCAGCCCATTGATTTCCATACATTTGTAAAGCCGACAATCCACCAGAACAGATCAGGTCTCCCCATAAAATGTATTTTTTCTTTAATTAGTCCAAATGCCAGCAGCAGTTCATTGAGGATTCCGTCATCCATGGCAAGGATGTTTGAAACCAGACCGCAGACGATAATCCATGACAGGAAGTGCGGCATGTACGATATTGTTTGCACAATACGCTTAAAACCGTACAATTTACCTGTAAGTTCATTTAACAGCAGTGCAAACCCTATAGCTGTGATAAACCCCAGCGCAAGGTTAATTATGCTCATTCCTAACGTGTTTCGCATCACACGATAAAAATCAGGGTCGGTGAATAAGTTTTTAAAATGCTTTAAGCCGACCCATTCCTGTTCAAAAAAAGAAAGTTGAGGTTTATAGTTCTGAAATGCCATGGTTAATCCCCATAGCGGCAAATATGAAAAAATGAAAAAATAGATAAAAAAGGGTGCCGCAATTATGATCAACCCTTTTTGTTTACGAACTTGTCTTATAAATTCATTTTTCGAACTAAGATTTCTTATTGCCATATCACTATCCCCCTAGCCCTAACTCTTTCAACCGTTAAACATTATCATGTAGAAGAGGCGGCCAGCTTTACGGTCGCCTCTTCTTTAATTATCGTTTTGAAAGAAGAGCAGGTTAATTATTTCTTGAGACGCATTTGAATCTGTCTTTCAATTTCTTCTTCCAATGCCGGATAGTCGATACTTTCGTATCTATTTACGTATTCTTCCCAAGCCGCGTCAAAGTCATCAGCCATGATTACGCCCGGCAGATAACGGTTCTGAAGATCCGTAATCTGATCGAATATCGGCTTCGCGATATTATCTTCTTCCATAGTGGAGAAGATCGACCATACTTCAGGATAGCCGGGATGATCTATCAGAGGCAGGAAGTCGGACTTGGTGTAGAAACCGTATTTCGAATAGAATTCCTTGTCGTAATCGAACTGGTTTTCAAATCTTTCTTCGGGCTGAGTTCCTGCTCCACAGGAGTTACCGTTGGAATAACGGCCTTCCAGTTTCGGGAACTGGTCACCAATAACCATTCCGGCGTTAGCGAGACGCCAGTCAGGATTGTCGAAATTGACTTTCTGTTCGGGAGTACGTCTGTAGCGGCCGTTTTCATCAACATAATAGTCTTCGCCTTCGATACCCCAGTACATCAGCCTGTGTACATCTTCTCTAAGAAGTGCATCCATAAACGCCATGGCACGCTCGATATCTTTACAATTCACGCTGATACCCATGCCGTTACCGCCTATGATACCTTCATTTCTTACCCTGTTGTACGCATATTTCGTGCCATCATAGCTGAGGCCGAGAGGAACGTAAGTTCTGTTGATTTTGCCTTCAGCAACCAAGACACTTTCTCCATCCTGGAAGTTCCACTGCTGGTCAAACATAGCCAGCACACGGCCGGTAGAAATAACGGACAGGTATTGGTCATAGTTTCTCGTGAATGTTTCGGGGTGAATCATGCCCTTCTTGTAAACTTCATTGAGCTTTTTGTAATAGTCTCTCGCATACCATTTGTTCTGGTATATTTCAACTTCAAGTGTGTCGGGGTGAACAACAACGTCGCCTTCGTTACGCCCGCCGATCAAATGCTGCGGTGCATTTTTCAGACAGAACGAACGCCAGTCTTGTGAATGTATCTCAAACGGTAATGTGGGCTGACCGTCGATTGTAGGATGCTCTTTGAAATAACGCTCTAACAGATCAAAGAAATCATCCAATTTTACAGGATGTGAATATCCGTCCCAGGCAAGCACGTCTTTCTGTATCCAGAAAGCCGGTCCGTTGTAATCTGCTTCATAAAAGTCGTCCTGACCGTCGTTAAGCCAATACTGGCGGCCCCAAATATCAAGTATGTAAATTTTATTGTCTGCTGATATACTGCGAAGTGTGTCTAAGAAAGGTTCATAATGTTTCCAAAGGTTCGGATATTTCGGAAGATATTCGTCAAGTGCCGCGAAAGAGCCGGCATTAAGGAATCTTCCGCGCGCTTGTCCTGCTCCGATGAAATCAGGATAATCACCGCTCGCAATCATGATTCCGACTTTTTGTTCCATGTCACCTACGAGGAATTCGAAATCAATGGTGACGCCTGTGATTTCCTTAATCTTTTGGACAATTTTGTTGCTTGCAGGAGGCGCTTCTCCAGGACCGGCGACAAACATTGTAAACGTAATTGGTTCAGGTGTTTTGTCTTCCGGTGTTTCGGCTGCTGGTGTCTCTTGCTTTGGAGTGGGAGTTGCAGTGCCTGATGAACTGTCGGTTGCCGGAGGAGCACATGCTGATAAAGCGGTAATGATCATCGCAACAGCCATCAGAAGTGCGAGAATTTTTGCTTTTTTCATTTTTTGATCCCCTTTCTTCAATTTTTTGTTTTTGTATTGCCTAATTTCTCTGCCGTCAACGGCAGAGAAACTCAGGTCGATCCAAAGAAGTTGCCAAAGATGAGAAATGAAGAACATAAAAAGAAAACAATATAACAATATAAGAAAACAACACAGAGCAAAACAAAGATGCTTAACTGATTCGCTATCCATATATTGTTATATCTCATTATATTTAATAATGCACACTCTTGTCAAGTAAGTAATTT
>LFRV01000070.1 GCA_001512485.1 Clostridiales bacterium DTU069
ATCCTTTTGATCAATATTCTTGTCATCCGCTTTCTTATTTTTCTTCTTTTTTTGGGTTTGCGCTTTTGCTTCGGGTGACTTATCCAAAATATCCGTAAGCGATTGGACGATTTCTTCGTATTCCTGTTCACCTTCCCCGCCTGTGGAGATAATTTCATTCACATATCCTTCAAGAGCATCCAGACATTTGAATAATGTGTCAACAACCGTTATGTCCGCTTCAATTTTTTTACTCCGCAGCGCGTCAAGAACATTTTCCATGTTGTGTGTCAGATTGGTCATACGGGAAAAACCCATTGTTCCCGCCATCCCTTTTAATGTGTGAGCAACCCTGAATATTTCATTCAGTACGGTCACATTGTTCGGCTCTTTTTCCAATTCAAGCAGAGAAATGTTCAGGTTTTGTAAATGCTCTTTCGCTTCTTCGACAAAAACGTCAAGATATTGGTTCATGTCCATTATCTCGCACCCCCATAAAGTCGAGTATTGCAGCAGGTATTTGATCCAACGGTACTACCTGATCAGCAATCCCCATTTCTATAACCGCTCTCGGCATACCATATACAATACAGGACTTTTCATCCTGCGCAATAATATGAATGTCCGCTTTTTCCTTAAGCCCTTTCAACCCTTTTGAGCCGTCCGTGCCCATTCCTGTCATAATCACGCCTATTATATTATTTTGTCCGAGCTTGTCCATTGAAAACAGCATTTTGTCAAAACTCGGGCGATGGCCTGAAATCGGGTCGGAATCATCAAGTCGGAGTATTATATCATTACCACGTTTTGAAAGCAGAAGATGCCTGTCTCCCGGAGCAATATATACATATCCTGCTTTCATAAGCTCATCATCTTCGGCTTCCTTTACGGTCATTTCACTTATATCGTTAAGCCTTGAGGCCAGGGAACGCGTGAAACCCTGGGGCATATGCTGCACAACAACTACTGCCGCCGGCAAATCCCCGGGCAGGAAAGGGATAACCCTTTGCAAAGCCCTTGGACCTCCGGTTGATGTTCCGATTGCTATAATTTTTTCTATTACCGGCGCTTTTTGGCCACTAAACTGCTTTTTCTTTATATCGGCTTTTTTTGTTAAATTTATAAGCCCGGCTTCTTTTGCTACCTTTACCTTTTGAATCAACTCTTTTCGTTTTTCATCCCCGGAAATCTGAAAAATATTGTCGGGTTTTGCAATAAAATCCACAGCGCCTATATTAAGAGCTTCGATCGTGGATTTTGCCCCCCTTGTCGTCACGGCGCTTACCATTATTACCTTATACGA
>LFRV01000119.1 GCA_001512485.1 Clostridiales bacterium DTU069
GTGTGATTTCTTAAAATATCTCCTTAAACATCCCTCAAAACCGCATTTCATCTCTCGTTTTTGGGTTAAAGTTAATTTTCTGCATCCTTGTTATTAAGTATTATCGCTTATTTCAGAACTTCGCAATTTACTCAAAAATAAGGTAAAGTGAAATAATTTAAACCGGACAAACTTCAGTCTGTTATTCCAGCGTGAACGATGCGAAGCTTGCACTTCCCATGCCCCTGTAAGTAAAATATAATGCCTGTATCCCGTCAGGAATTGTTATATCGGCCGAATATTCTTTCCATATATTCGAGAAATCAACCCGTATCGTTCCGAGAACGGGGCCGTTCCATGATGTTTTCACTTCAAACTCGCCGCGGCAGTACCCGCGCGTCTTTATTTTGACTTTCCTCACGCCTTTGCAGTCGAAATACTTAAACCCTGCCGTCGCGGAATCTTTCATATTTGCTATGAAACCTGTCTCTTCGTCGCCGTCTTTGCCGTCCTGTGTTATTTTCGGGAACTGATTGTTCATCCACGAACCCGTGAAATCGGTATAAATTGACTCTTCCTTACAGAATAAATTGCACGCGATATATGTGGGATATTCGCCGCGGCCGATTAACGGCTCATCAATTGAACCGCATGAGGTCATCTCGACCTGTGGGATTGAACCGTCGTCATTAAACCTGATTTTTTCAAGACATCCCTGCCTGCTGAAATTTGTACCGTTTGTATGCCTGTGATAAAAAATATACCATTCGCCGTTGATTTCCACAATGCTGCCGTGATTGTTGCCGCCGTAAAACATAGGCTTATTCGCAGGCTTATAGGTATCAATATGCAGATCGCAGTTGCTGATTATTACACCGCGGTATTCAAACCCCTTGTTCGGGTATTTGCTTGTGGCATAGCAAAGTTCGTGCATTGCAACAGAGGAATATATAAAATAGTATGTGTCCCCTTTTTTCCTGATAGACGGCGCTTCAAAAAACTCATGCCCTTCAAAACTGCTTCCCTTGCTGTAAGGTTCGCTTGGAGCAATAAATACCGGTTCTTCAATCACCGTAAGCATATCAGGCCCCAACACGGTTACCATCGGGCCTTTTCTCGACTTGTCGCCCCTCGCGCAAAAACCCGTATAAAGGTATGTCTTTTCTCCCTCTGTAAGAACTCCCGGATCAAACTGCGGCTGGTCATTCTCCCTTTCGCCGAGGCGTGTTCCGTCCGGGTAATGAACATATCCGTAAAACTCGTATTTGCCTGCCGGAGTATCGCTTACCGCGACCGACACGACCGAAACCTTGTCCAGTACATAGTATAAATAATACCTGCCGTCGGGACCTACGGTAACATCAGGCGCGTACAGGCACATGCTTCCGTCCGGATTAAGAGGGTCATCGGTCTTTTTGTAAATCACGCCTTCGTATCTCCAGTCAGCGAGGTTATCAACGGGCGCCGACCAGCATACATAGTCGTTCAGGCAGTAGACATAACCGTTAAAACGGTCATGCGAACCGTAGACATAGACCCTGCCGTTAAACACATACGGTTCGCCGTCAGGGATATATTCCCACGACGGAAGATACGGATTGACTCTTTGTTTCATCATAATTTTTACCTCCATTATAAGCATCCATTCGCGACGGCTCTTACGCGAAGATGATGGTATTCCTCCATATTAGGCATCATTTGATGCATATATACTATTGACGCTTTTTCCTGCGGGTCAATAGACACATATGTGCCTAACGCTCCTGTCCAGCCGAACTCGCCTTCGGAACCGTTCGAGTGCCCTTCGGCCTTGCTGATCAGCGTTCTCACACCGAGGCCGTAACCGTATCCGGCCAGGTACGAATTTGTGAAATCCTGAAGCTGTACGGCGTTTAAATGATTCGTTCTCATTAAGTCTATGGTTTTTCTTCCTATTATCCTCTCACCGTTGTAAACTCCGCCGTTCGCAAGCATTTGCGAGAATTTCAGATAATCCTTCACCGTGGAATAAAGTCCTGCGCCTCCCGCTTCATATATGGCGTCGGGCTTGTGATATTCGTCAAACATTCCGTCTATCTTTTTCATCTCGCCGTTTTCTTCCCTCTTGTAAAGAGAAACCATCCTCGATTCAATATCGTCACGGTAACGGTAACCCGTATCCTTCATGCCCAGCGGATCGAATATTTCTTCCTGCAGGAACTGTCCTACCGTTTTTCCCGAAACGAGCTGAATTAGGCCCGCGACAATATCGTGCCCGTACCCGTATAACCAGCGCGTACCCGGCTCAAACGCGACAGGAACACTGGCCATTGCGCGTACTTCGGTCACAATGTCATATTTGCCGTGTTTTTGGGTCAGATCATTCATAACTTTTTCCATTTCCCTGGCTACCGGGGAATCGAAAAACGGATACGGCAAACCTACGGCCATCATAAAGGCGTGTTTGATAAGCATTGGATTTCTGGCCTTTCTTATAACCTGGTTGCCGTTAGGCTGGGTTATTAATACATGCGTATCCCTGTATTCGGGGAAATATTCATAAATCGGTTCGTTGAGCAAAAATTTGCCTCTTTCGTAAAGCATCATGGCAGCGGTGCAGATGATTACTTTTGTCATTGAAAAAAGGCGAAAAACGGTATCTTCAGTAACCGGTCTTTTATCTTCAATGTCAGCATAACCAAAATAGCCTTCGAACAAAGTCTTCCCTTCTTTGGCAACCGCGCATGCGCATCCCGGAAGTCCGTCCTTTACGAATTTCTCCAAAAGCCTCGATAAATCATCAAATTTAGCCATAGTTTCATCTCCTTAAACCCATATATTTATAATAACTGATTTCCGACTTACCTTTTTGTTTCGGCAGCAGGATTATTTTTTCAGACGTATGACATTCCACGAAAGCCTTCTTATGACAGCCTTTACGATGCCGTCTTCCAGCTTCGTGTCAGGGTTTGCCACAGGTCTTATAACATCGGGATTTTCATAACTATTGCCTTTTTCCAGATCGTCCGTAAACATCTCAATGTGCTCGACGAGTTTATATCCTTCGAATCCCCTCACATCAACGGAAATCTCGATGTCGTCCTCTACCGCGCGGTTTATGATAAATACTGCCGCTTCATCCTTTTCTTCATTATGGACGGCGCCGGCTTCGATGGCCTGCACATTTTCATACGCATGACACTGGCATGAGCCCGTGAGTGCATACTGCACGGTATTAAAAGTCGGACCGTCAACGACAGGAAGAATCGAAATACAGCCGCGGGCCAGCTTATTCATCTGGTAATAAGGATAATACGCCGCGTTTTTCCAAACATGCCTGCCGTTAAAAGCAATCGCGCCGCGAAGCCCGCCCGTCATGCACGCTATCTTGATTCGGTCGGCATGGCGCAGGAATGTGAGAAGTATTGAAGAAATACCAAGGGCATTAAGCATTTGGTATGACATAAATATCTCTTTTCGCTCGAAAAAGTTTTCCGGATCATTTTTTACGAATATATTCTCCCTCGGGCGGAACTGGAAGTAATCCTTCGTTACATCCTGCCATCCCCTGCGCCCGAACAGGATCTCTCCCTGTTTTCCGAAGTGCACGCCGTACTCATCGAAGGATATATACATTTTCTTAGGGCTCCTGAGCTTTGCCTGAAGATAATCGCAGGTTGCAATAGTTGTATTTATGTAATCCTCAAACACGGAAGAAACATTCAAATAATTCGCAATATCGCCTTCCGGCGCCGTATGGTAATGATGGATCGAGACGTAGTCGACGAACTCATAGCACTGTTCAAGCGCCGCCATTTCCCATTCGGGAAAATGCCTGTGGTGATCGGAAGTACCCGCGAAAACGGTTTCGGCTTTATTGTCAATCCATTTGATTATTTTGGACAATTCATTCGTACGGATTCCGAAACCGACCGGATCCTTTTCCCACGAGCCGATCTGCCAGTGGCCGTCCATCTCATTGCCGAGGTACCAGGTCCTGATGGGGAATGGTTCGGGATGCCCGTATTTTTTCCGCAGATCCGACCAGTACGTGCCGCCCTCATGAACGGAGTACTCTACCAAATGCATTGCGCTTTTTATGTCCTCCGTTCCGAGATTTATGGTATACATCGGTTCCGTATTCGCGCGCATTGCCCATTCTATATATTCGTCATGCCCGACAATATTCGGTTCAATTTGAAACCATGCAAGATCAAGCTGTGTTTTCCGTTTTTCAACCGGCCCTATCGATTCTTTCCAGTCCCAGCCCGAAACAAAGTTACCGCCGGGAAGCCGGACAGCCGGTAAATCGAACTCTTTTACTGCGTCCAGGATATCCTGCCGGAAACCTAAATCGTCCGCAGTCGGATGCTTTGGATTATATATACCCCCGTAAACGGTATTTCCTATAGGTTCAAGGAATGCCCCGAACAGCCGTTTCTCCACTTTTCCTATTTTGTAATCAGGGTGTACCGTGACTTTTGCTTTCTTTAACATGTAATCCTCTCCCCGTTCCTGCGCCTGCTGCGCTTCGCTGCAGCGCCTGTGCTGCCGTAAAACGGTCAAAACAGCAAAAAAATCCGTCTTGCAGTTTCAAACGCAAGCGCGACAAATTAATGTTACTGCAATTAGCCGCTCTCAACGGCTTTTTCGCTCAAAGCCGCAACGATATAAGTTTTAGGCGTCGTGCCGAACTTGGATTTGAAGCACCTGTAGAATGTGCTTGCATTCTCTATACCGACTTTACTCATGACCGCATTAACACAGTTTCCGGTTTTAGTTAACAGATCCGCTGCCCTGCCTAACCTGTAATCGGTTATAAAGTCGGAAACCGACAATCCACACGTATTTTTGAATATATAATTAAGATAGTTAGGTGATATTTTTAGTCTGTCAGCGATACAGACAAGGCTCAGGTTCGGGTTTGAATATTCCTCGTATACGATATTTTTTACCGCTTTCACGAGCATTGCATGCTTTTGGGCGGTTGTATCCTTATCGCATCCGCTTTTTATCAGTTCCATAAGGACCTGTGACAGGTCATCAACTGTTTTGTATTCCACCGGATTTATACTGTAAATTCCTTCATAATCCGGGCTTAAGTCGGCCTCATTAATGCTGTTGATTGCTGTCGTTATGGTATTGCACAGATGCGCGAGGGAGATAATCGCATTATTGTAGTTCATCTTCTTAAACACCGAAATGATGTTATCCATGTAGTTTTTCGCCATGTCATATTTCTGTCTTTTAATCGCGGTCACGAGTTTTTTCTCTTCACTAAACGGATAGTCGAGCGATGTGTTTTTTAAGTTCTTCTCGATCAATTCACTTGTTATTATCGCGTTTTCACCGTATAAATACCTGTATGACAAGTACTGCCTGAGCTTTAAGTAAACTTCAGACAATTCCTTTACGGAATTTATCGGATCGCTGATTGCGGCGGCAAATGAAATATTATACTTTTCAACCATTTCGCGCTGCATATTCAATACTTCGTTATAAATAACCTCTTTATGCTTTTTTACGCCGCTTTGGGCGTCCGTGTTAATTAACGCAACCACACTGCTGTTCTCAAGATCTATAACATCATTTACATAGTAAAAGCTTAGCCTCTTATTAAGGTCATCCTTAACCCATGTGCTTAACTCCAAAGGCATGCTTTCATCCGGGAGTTTTGAGTTTATTCTTATAATTATCATCATCAGCGTGCTGTTCACATTTATATTGAATAACCCGGAATTGCTGATATCCGCGATTTCGCTTTCCGTTACCGTATTGCTGTTTATCAGAAGCTGGGTCAGGTAATATTTATATTTTATATTGTCCGCGAAATTCACTTTGCTTCTTAATAAAGAAATTTCATCCACACTGTGCATATAAGATCTCTCCAAAAAATGCAATTCGTCAAACCGGCCGTATACTTCGCTGTCATAGCCGAAATGACTGCCGACGTTTTTAACAAGGGCGTCAAAAGGTTTATATATGTACCCGGCCATGAAAAGCGCAAGAAAAAGGGAAATTAAAACTATACAGGCTGAGATGATAACAACGGTGGATTTTACCTGTTTTACTCCCGCATAGACGCTGTCATACGTCTGGACCTTATATATGATGAAACCTTCGTCTTCTAGGTAAATATAAGACACAAGGTTTTTCACGTCCCCAAGGAAGCAGGGGATTATGCCGAACGAATTTCCTTTTTTTATACTCCCGATGACCTTGCTGAAATATATGTCGGTCAAATCAACAATCGTCCTGTATGGATCATAATTATCGGCATTGACAAATTTACGGTTTGAAGCCATCAAAAAATACTGTACATCTTTACCCGGATTCATTTTATAAAAGTTGTCCAAAAACCACTGCGGGTTTATGTTTAATACCACGGCGCTTTTAATGTAAGTACTGTCATTTTCGCTGTCATATTCTGTATCATAAAGGAAATAAGAAAATACATCAACATATTCTATCGTGTCGGGATTATCCGTTTTGATTTTTCTCAAAAGAGGCGTCATTTCAGGCAATTCGGGATACGAGAATATGGTCTTGTATAAATACATATCTATTACATCCGATGTTTTATCGATATAGCTCGCATAAACCGCTTTGCCCGAATTGCTGTATATATAGACGGACTCGATATACGGGGCGAATATTTTCATATCCGAGGATATTTTCCTGAGTTTCTGCTGTATCGTTTCCCAGTCCAATTCGCCCCGTTCGCTGTGCATTATCTCCTTTACTTCGGGATCAAAATAAAGATTTTTTAAAATATTGGTTATCATGTTGTTTGTATTCTCGAAGTTTTTCTCTATCTGCATAAGCATGTCCATATCGGACTCATACTTGTTTTTCGAAACACTGTTGTCAATAAACAAATAGAAAACGGAAGAAGAAATTACGACAAGTATAATCAACGTCGATATCGACAGGTTAAAAATCCGACTGAAATAGCTATAGCCAAACAGGCGTCTGAACCACCTAACCCGTTTCATAAACCCCTCCGAAAAAGGACTGGATTGTGTCAATTTAATTATACAGCACTCAGGCGCAGCATGCAAAAACGCGGAAAAGTTCTGCCTGCCGATGCATACCGGTGGCACAGCCGGGATCAGGGTTAAATGAAATTATCATAAATGCGGTTTCTCCTTATTCTCTCTTCCTTGCTAAGTTTTTCCGCTTCTGAAATTTCATAAACCCCAAAAGTGTCGACGAGCCTTGATGTAGGTTCAATCTCTACAAAGGTACACCACGGAAGCCAGTGATAGTGACTCATCAGTGTCTGGCTCGTAAAGTTGCCGCTTTCATGCCCAAGCCCGGGCATAATATACCCTATGCTGCCGTCTATGTCGTTGGACTGGCGCGTGTTCTTATAGATAAATTCAGCAAAATCAAGATAATGCTTGTCGTCCGTTATCAAATAAAGCCTGTAATACACATATGCGCATGCCGCCATATATACGTCGGCTCCGCCGCTGATAGTAATGATGCTCTGCCCGCTGATCGAATACTTGTTGAAAGGATGCTTCGGGAGAAGAGTGCGCACCGGGAATGTCCATGCATATGTCCATGTTTCGGTATAATCGGCGGCGCCTATCGCAGCTTCAAGCCACTTATCGTCACCGGTCAAATCATAAAGAGCGAGGAAACCGAACAAGGCATAAATGCCCGCTTCCTTATCCTGGATATCCATGTTGTCACAGGTGCCCCCGCGGTATTCGAGGTTCAGGTATGCATTGTCATAAGACCAGTTTCCTGCCCTGATTGCCGCTTCCTTATACTTTTCTTCGCGGGTGACAAGATAAAACTGCACGAGAAAACGTATTATGCTCGGGGTATTCGCTTTTGAATACATGCGTACCGATCCGTCGGTATTATACGCCCGGTAAAAACTGCCGTCCTCATTCTGCTTTTTTACGAGCCAATTGGCGGTTTTCCTGCAGAACTCAAGCCATTCACAGCGCTCTATGCCTTTTTTGCGCATATAAAGATACGCGTCCAGGATTGCCTCTATGCCGTCCGCTAGCATTCGTATATAGTGCGGGTAAGGTTCAAAACCATTAATGTTCGGATTGTAGCACATATGCGGCAGACCCGATTCCGTCATCGCCGTTCTCACCCAGAAATCAATAATATTAACGCCTTTTTCGAAAGCTTCGGGGTCATTTTCCTTATCGCCGTAACGCAGAAGCTGATATCCTATTCCCGGCTGCTGGCCGACAAAACCGAACTGAAACGATACGCA
>LFRV01000129.1 GCA_001512485.1 Clostridiales bacterium DTU069
TTCAACATACTCGCGGAAACAGCCGCATCAGTTGCTCTGATTTTTTGAGCGAAATCAAGGTGCGACAATTATGCAAACCTGGATACCAGCCGTGAAAACTTGATATTCCCAAATTATTGTTAATAAGCTATAAAATATGATCGATATGTATATTTGAATAAAGGCATTTTTGTAATTTTTTGCAGAAAAGCTGGAATTGACAGGCAAATATTTTTATAGTATTATTATATTCAGCACTTAACAAATTTATCAGGAATGTTTGATGGGTTTACATAATTTTTACCATTTGGGTTTGGTACCCGGTTTTATTTTGAATAAATTAACACCTAATAAGCATATAAATATATATCTATATATTTATTATGATAAATATCCTAAAATAGCTTGAAGGACAAGCTCAAATTTACAGGGGGTGCCAGTTATGTTGTTAAAAAAATGGTGGTTTTATGTTATTATTGCGGTTGTTGTTATTCTGATAGCAGTACCGCTGATAACCATCATAAACTTAAACAAATCCGTTTACGACTTAAGCTTTAATTATGTTGAAGTTGAAGATCCGTTAACGGAAATCGCCAAGAAACACATTTACTATGACGCGAACACAAGGACAATCGAAGTTGAGATCAATCAGGATTTTATCAATTCTATTTTAAAGGATCAGATGGCTCAATTAGATTTAGGTTTACCGCCTAAATTAACAATTCAAGAAGCCGCATTCAACACTTCCGACCAGCGTCTTTACGTAAATGCCAAATACGGTGCTATTAATCTTCCGATAAGCGCACTCGTTAAAATTGAACCCAGTGACACGGGCATTAAAATTTCAGCGGACAATTTCAACCTCGGCAAGAAGAAAGCGCCTGGGTATGTAACAAATATGATTCCGAAGGATCAGCTTGCTTATGTAATTAATTACGCTGATCTTGGCGTACCTCAGGTTTTCACCGTAAAGGATATCAAATACAGCACGGGAAATATAAATGTGTTTATTGAGCTTAAGGTCGATGAAATTAAAAAGCTGGCAAAGAACTATAGGAACGAACTTGAAAGTGCGATTAATACTTTCAAGGCATCCCAGTCCTATGCGGTTAAAACATTTATTGACAAGCTTTTGGCTGAAGGTATTCTTTCGGATGCCAATGTAGATAAATATGTTGAACAGATTCTTAACAATGAAGAATTGGTCAACAGCGCTGTGCTCTTTGCACTGGCTCCTGATCTCGATAAGTATTCGAAGGGGTTTGAGAACATAAGCGCGGCGATTATGGATTGGGCTGCTCCTATTCAAACCATATCCTTTGAAGGAAGCATCGAAGAAATAGCGGATAGTATAATTTACAATGATGAGCTACATGACATGCTCACATGGTTCATTCCGATGGCTACTCTTTCCGAATACATAGATACGGCCGATATGTATTACACTGTTTACAGAGAAGCTCAGGGGTCGTTGAATACGCTTGGCATGGCGCTTGAAAAAGGCGATATAGAAATGGCAATCCGTCAGCTGGTAGCCGACAGGGATCTCTATGTTGCTCTTACAACCATACTGCCGAGAGAATCTGTTGACTATTACCTCGGTTCAATTCAAAGCTACTACAACCTTTATGCCAATGTCACAAAATCTTTAACGGATGCTTTGAATTCAATACCTGATGATGAAATAACGAAGCTTGTTCAGCAAGCGGTTGAATATTCGTATATGGTTGATGACGGCAGATCGGAATTGCTGAATATTATTACCGGGATAGACACAAGAGTTGTTAAGGAAATAGTCGAATACTGCAATAACGATGACGGGGTAATTAAGGCGTACTTAGACACAATTCATCCGGATTACTACAACCAGTTCATGCTGTATGTTGAAAATATCGATGAACTGAAAGCGCAGCTTGTTGCTTCAATCAAAAGCGCGGATATAGGCGCGATAGCAGAAGGGGCAAATATAATAAAAGATATTAACAGTGATCTGGTGAATGTGTTAAATCTGTTAAGAACTCAAAAATATGAAGCCGCGGGAGCTGCGATGGGCAAAATCAGCTTTAGCAAGGCGGAAGCTTTTATAAACGAGCAGGCGGCCAAATTGCAACCGTAAAGCAATAATATAATATTTATATATTAGAAAGCTCCCGGAGGCAATCCGGGGGCTTCTTTGTTCAATGACCGGATAAATGCCTTCAAAAATGATGCCCTCGGTGGGCATGCGATGAGTGAAAACGGAGTTGATTGTCAGCGAATTACTATTAAAAGTATAGTTAAAACCTGTATTAATCATTGAAGTATATAAAAAACAATTCCGGGAGGAGGGTGCTGATGAAATCATTGAAAGACTGCTATACACTGAATAACGGAGTCTGTATCCCCTGCATAGGCTTTGGCACATGGCAGGTTCCCAACGGCGAGGTTGCCGTATCGGCTGTAAAAACCGCGCTGTCTATAGGTTACAGGCATATTGATACCGCAGCGGTATATGGAAATGAAGAGAGTGTAGGATTAGCCATAAGGGAAAGCGGTATTCCAAGAGAAGAAATTTTTGTTACGAGTAAACTCTGGAATAATGCACACGGTTACAAAGAGGCTATGGATGCCTTTGAACAAACAATGGAGAGATTAGGTCTGGATTATCTTGATCTATATCTTATACACTGGCCTAACCCGATAAAATACAGAAACCGGTGGCAGGAGGCAAACGCCGGAACATGGAAGGCTATGGAGGAGTTATATAAAGCAGAGCGAATACTCTCTATAGGAATCAGCAATTTCCGCATTCATCATATCGAAGAACTTTTAAAGACAGCGGCAGTTGTTCCAATGGTAAACCAGATACGTCTTTGTCCTGGCGATACGCAGGACGAACTCGTGGAATACTGCAGAGGACATAATATTCTGCTCGAAGCGTACAGCCCGCTCGGAACCGGCAAAATCTTCGATGTTCCCGAGATGAAAGCATTAGCTGAAAAGTATAACAAGACAATAGCGCAGATATGTATCCGTTGGAGCCTGCAGATGGGTTTCCTGCCTCTTCCGAAGTCCGCGAACCCGGATAGAATAAAGGAAAATTCCGAAGTTTTTGATTTTGAACTATCGCAGGACGATGTTAAGGCAATTGCGTCCCTTAAAGGGGTATGCGGGTATTCAAGCGATCCCGATAAAATACCGTTCTGAGGAATGTACGGTTTATACTGCGCAAGAATAAAGGCCTGCCCTACCCGACAATGTTTTTTCAGGCGGAAAGTCCGCGGCATCGGATAATTCCCGCAATAGTGCTTGTAATGGCAAAACGCTTATGTTATAATCATTTTTAAATCAATCTGGCCGAAAACCGCGTTTGCGGTAAATGCGCCGAATTATTGAATATCGAAAAGCGATGAAAGAGCAAAGTAGCCTGTCCCCTCTTCAGCCAGAGAGAGAATGTCAGCGGCTGAAAGCATTCTTCTGAATGGGACCGTGTGAATTTCACTCCGGAGCGGCTTCTAATAAAAGCCGGTTATCCCGCCGATACAGGGTTCGAGTGTATGCGGTTTTTTCCGCATAAACATAGGTGGTACCGCGGAGTAATGCTTCGTCCTATTTGGGATGAAGCATTTTTGTTTTTAGCCATATAAATTTATGACCGGTAACTCGATTAGTAATCGAAGTTTCGGAACAGTCGGATAATTCTGCATCTTAAGTTTTTGACAAAAAACAGGTTACGCAGCGGCATAATATATTTAGCTGAAAGGAGAGAAAAACATGAAAGAGCAGCTACAGTCAATCGCAGAAGAAACTCTGTCGATGTTGGAAAAGATTCAGGATATGAAAAGCCTTGAAGAAATCAGGGTTATGTTCCTCGGGAAGAAAGGCAAACTGACCGCTATCCTTAAAGGAATGGGAGCATTGTCGGCAGAGGAAAGGCCTGTTGTCGGGCAAATCGCCAATGATGTGAGAAAAAGACTGGAAGAAGCCATTCAGGACACGAAAACAAAGCTAATTAAAAAGGAGAGGGCGGAGAAAATATCCCGAGAGGTTATCGATGTAACGATGCCCGGCACTTTTATGCCGAGAGGCAAGAAGCACCCGCTGACGCTTGTCCTTGATGAAATAAAAGAGGTTTTTCTCGGCATGGGCTATGAAATAGCGGAAGGGCCGGAAGTTGAACTCGATTACTATAATTTTGAAGCGCTGAACACTCCTAAAAATCATCCGGCAAGGGATGTACAGGATACTTTTTATATAAACGAAAACGTGTTATTAAGAACCCAAACTTCGCCGGTCCAGGTAAGGGTTATGGAAAAGAAAAAACCACCGATAAAAATTATCTGTCCTGGCAGGGTATACCGTTCAGACCAGGTGGACGCAACCCATTCGCCGATATTCCACCAGGTGGAAGGGCTTGTTGTTGACAAAGGCATTACAATGGGGGATTTAATCGGAACCCTGCAGGTTTTCGCGAGAAGCCTTTTCGGCGAAGATACGAGAATACGGCTGAGGCCTCATTATTTCCCGTTCACGGAACCGAGCGCGGAAGTTGATGTCTCATGCTGGGAATGCGGCGGAAAAGGCTGCAGGATATGCAAGAACGAAGGCTGGATTGAGATATTGGGAGCCGGCATGGTACATCCGTATGTTCTTGAGGTCTGCGATATAGATCCCGCGGTATACAGCGGTTTTGCATTCGGCCTCGGAGTGGAAAGAACCGCTATGGCAAGGTTCAACATAAATGACATGAGGCTGTTCTTTGAAAATGACATCCGGTTTTTGAAACAGTTTTAGTTATACTATTTAATGATAGGAGTGGTTTGGAATGAAAGCACCGATTTCCTGGTTAAGGGATTATGTTGATATAAATAAGGATGTTAAAGAATATGCAAAAGCTATGACTCTTTCGGGAAGCAAGGTTGAGGGAATTGAAGACCTCGGCGCGTCAATAGAAAAGGTCGTAGTCGGAAAGATCGTATCAATGAGGCCGCATCCTGATGCCGACAAGCTGCAGATTGCGGAGGTTGATATCGGAACGCAGACACTGCAGGTTGTTACGGGCGCTCCGAATGTCAAAGCAGGCGATTATATCCCGCTTGCGCTTCCGGGCGCAAGGCTGCCCGGCGGCGAAATAAAAGCGGCGAAGCTTCGCGGGGTCGAATCCTTCGGGATGATGTGCTCAATTGATGAACTGAACCTGACGCGCGACTATCTTCCGGACGCGCCAGAATACGGCGTATACGTTTTTAATAACAGTCCCGAGATCGGCAAGGATATAAAGGAAGTTCTCGGACTTGAACCTGTGGTTGAATTTGAAATAACAAGCAACCGTCCGGACTGTTACAGTATTTTAGGCCTGGCGCGCGAATCCGCGGCTGCACTTAACAGTGCTTTCAGGAAGCCGGTTATAACGGTTAAAGAGGAAGGCAACGGAAAAGCTTCGGACTATGTTTCGGTTTCAATTGAAAACCCCGAACTATGCGCACGGTACGCAGCGCGCGTTGTTACCGACGTTAAAGTCGAACCGTCGCCGTTATGGATGCAGAGGCGCCTCGCCGCTGCGGGAATGCGCCCGATAAACAATATTGTGGACATCACTAACTATGTAATGCTTGAATTGGGCCAGCCAATGCACGCTTTTGACCTTAAATGCATAAAAGGAAACCATATTATAGTAAGGACGGCCCGAAAAGATGAGAAAATAGTAACGCTTGACGGGCAGCTTCGCGAGCTTGATCCGTCAATGCTTGTCATAGCCGATAAAGAAAGAGCGGTCGCGCTCGCGGGTATTATGGGCGGCGAGAATTCAGAAGTATTGCCCGATACGACAACACTTCTTCTTGAATCCGCGAATTTTAACGGAGCGTCGGTAAGGCTTACATCGAAGAAAGTAGGAATAAGAAGCGAAGCGTCGAGCCGTTTTGAAAAAGGGCTTGACATCGAAAACGCGATTACCGCGATAAATCGTGCCGCTCAGCTTATCGAGGAGCTTGGAGCCGGTAAAGTAGTACCGGGGATCGTCGATTGCAATCCCGTAAGGCCGGAACAAGTGAAAATCAAACTGAATCCCGGCAACGTCAACAGGCTGCTCGGAACAGACATTGATCCCGGTTGGATGCTCGATTTGTTCGAAAAACTTGAGTTTGGCGTTGATCGGGAAACAATGATGCTCACTGTTCCGTCATTCAGACCTGATATTAAGAGGGAAGCTGATCTTGCCGAAGAAGTCGCACGCTTTTTTGACTATAACAACATTGTTCCCACCCTTCTGCCGGGCAAGACTACGACGCTTGGGAGAAAAACGTTCAGCCAGAAGATGGATGATTTCATTATTGAGCAGATGCTGTCAAGCGGATTGTATGAAACATATACGTATTCGTTTACAAGCCCGAAGGTGTTTGACAAGCTGAATCTGCCCGGAGATGACAAACTGAGGAATGCGGTTGTGATAACAAACCCGCTTGGCGAAGACTTCAGCATTATGCGTACCACAACAATACCGCAGATGCTTGAAGTGATTAATACGAATTATAACCGCAAAGTTGAAGAAGGGCGGTTCTTTGAAATTTCATACGTTTACCTGCCGAGAGAAGAAGAAATGCTTCCCGATGAGAAAAAAATCCTTACGATAGGCATGTACGGCAATACCGATTTTTACGATATAAAGGGAATCGTTGAGCAGTTAATTTTACGGATGAATATACAGAATGCCGAGTTTATCGCCGAAAGGAACAATCCGGTTTTCCACCCCGGGAAGACGGCCAGGGTTGTTATCGGTGATGAAACGGCAGGGTATGTCGGTGAAATCCACCCTGATGTCGCCGATAATTTTGAATGTCCATACGACACGTATATAGCGGTGCTTGAAATTAAGACGCTCGTTGAAAATGCCGACATGGTAAGGGATTATAAACCTCTGCCGCGGTATCCGGCGGTATCAAGGGATATTGCCGTTCTTATAAACGATGATGTTACGGTCAGCGATATTGAAAAGGCGCTCAAACGCAAGGGCGGGGAATACCTTGAGGAAATAAGGCTTTTTGATGTCTATAAGGGAGAACAGGTGCCGGAAGGTAAAAAGAGCGTGGCTTATACACTTGTATTCCGCTCGCTCGAAAGGACATTGGTTGACGATGAAGTCAACAGGGCAGTCGAGGATATGTTAAATGAGCTGAAAACGGAATTCGGCGCCGTGCTGCGCTGATACCGCGATGCGCCGGCATTTTTCATATTCTGACAACAGGGGTGGTGAAATCCTGGTCGCCGCCCCTTTGTGATTTGTCTTTAAATCCAAGGACATAAACGTCGGTTGCGCGTATATCGTATTCAAACATCTTTTTCGACAGGCCCGATAATGCGCTTCTGTATTTTGCCGGTTTTGTTATAACCGGAACGGCAGCGGTGTCCTGCATACGCTGAAGCAGCTCGCGGCCTTTTTCATTGAATCCGAGAACGCGGATGTACCCGCAGGATTCATCGGCAATGATGCTTTTCAGGTCTGTTTTTGTGATTCCAAGCAGTGTATTGAACAGAATTCTTTTTATCCGGGTTGAAGGATATCTTGAGGCTGCAGAGGATTCGATCAGGTCATCGAGAGTACCGGATTTAAAAGCCGCGGAAATTAGTCTGCTTTCAAGCCCTTCGTTTACATCGGGGGTATACTTTAGCTTGTCCGGCCCGATTGTTCTCAGCAGATAAAATATTATATCGGAGAAGTTTTCCTGGAAAACCGGCCCGCGGTTGTTTTCAAAGCATTCGTTTAGCGCTGAACGCGTCTGGGAAGGAATGTTCCCGTTAAGAACGGGATCGGAAACAGAGCCCGTTTCCTTCAGAAAATTGCGGATCGCCGTCGCGCTTGAGAACGTTTCGGTAATAATGGAGTCCTGGTAACCGGAGCCCTTTCTTCTGATCGTTACGGGTTCCATGCCACTTCCGGTCGTGATGAGCGCTTTAAGGTACTCTATCGCGAGTATGTTGTTCGATTTGTCCATAATGCCCCCGGGCACGTCACGCAGATAGCCGGTAAGCGCTTTTTCCCGCGCGGCCGGGAAAGAAAGCCCCTGTTTCAGATATTTTTTCAGCGAAGTCCGGAATTCGGAAGGTTCTTCTGCCAGTACCGACGCTATGCGCTTTAATGTTTCCAGTTCGCCCTGTTCGCTTCCGAAGCATAAATAATTGATTATTCCGGTCTGGTTCAGTATTCGTACCGCGCCGCGGGCAAATATTTCCGCTGAAGCGCACGCGAATACGACGGGCAGTTCAATGACAAGATCAATTCCGGAATTCAAAGCCATTTTCGCCCGTGCCCATTTATCGACAATAGCCGGTTCGCCGCGCTGGACAAAATTGCCGCTCATTACGCAAACCGCATGGGTGGCTCCCGTTTTTTCGCGGGAAGCGGCTATATGATAAACATGTCCTGAATGAAGCGGATTATATTCGGAAACAATACCAAGAACGTTCATTATTTTGCCCTTTCTTCAGACTTAAAAGCCGTGGGATTCAACTTCTCCCGCACCAATATTTTTATTCGGCCCGCTGCGTAACCTGCGCGTATTTCTGTAAAAAATCCCCGTAAATCCTGAACAGCGCGCTGAATATTAATGCCTCCAGGCTATTTGCGTTTATTAGTATTAATTATAAATTGTTAAGGCAAGAATAACAAGGGAGGTTCTATATGTCTGAAAAACTCGTTGAAATAATACGGAGCGGTATTGTAGAAAGCGTGCACTATGGGGATATAGCGGTTGTGAACAAAAACGGCGATCTTTTGTATTATGCGGGAAACCCTGAACAGGCAGGCTTTTTCAGGTCATCGGCGAAACCGCTTATTCTGCTGTCCCATCTGATTAAAAATATACACGGGCAATTTAACCTGACACTCCGTGAACTGGCAATTATGGCTTCATCGCACAGCGGAGGCCGCAGCCATATTGAGGTCCTCTCCGGCATTGCAAAAAAACTCGGAGTGCGTGAGAGTGACTTAACCTGTGGTGTACGCGAGCCTTTCGGGGAAAAAGAAAGGTATGAATTATATAAAACGGGCAAAGAACCTGGGCAGTTCCATAACAACTGTTCGGGAAAGCATCTCGGAAATATAGCGGCATGCAAGGCAGCGGGCTTATCATGGGATTCGGTTCACGAGCCGTTCCATCCCGTACAGCTTGATGTTAAAGCGTTAATTTCGGACTTTTGCGGTCTGCCCGAAGACTTTATTAATGTTGGGGTTGACGGCTGCGGCGTTCCCGTTTTCGGCGTTCCTATGAAAAATATGGCTTTAGCTTATTCACGTATATTTGATACAGGCTTTATGAACGGCAAGTATGCGGGTGTACAGGAACTGCTTCATAAAGCGGTAACGCAGAATCCCGATATGATCGCATCTGATGACAGGATTGATACGCAGTTAATAAGGCTCACCAGGGGTGATCACTTCGGGAAAATGGGATCCGACGGTGTGTTTTGCGTTCATATACACTCAAAAGGCATCGGTGTGGCATTAAAGATCCTGGACGGATCAATCAGGGCTGTTGCTCCCGCTGTAATTGAAACATTGGTCCAGTTAAAAACACTGTCTCTGGATGTAACTGAAAAGCTTAAAGATTTCCATTATCCTCCCGTAAAAACATGGTCGGGCAAGGTTATAGGAAAAATAACGCCGGTTTTTAAGCTGAAAAAAGTCAAGTAGATATAAAGGATGCTTATCCTGTTGACCTGGAAATAAAAACCCCCTGATTCTGCCGGCCGGTTCCGGTTCTATTCAGGGGTAATATTTTAAATTTTAACAGTGTTGCTGATATATTGGCATATAAATCAGTTATTACGGGAGAACCCGATTTTTCCGCATCAGAAGTCTGTTCGGAACAATATACAATACTGAAACGACAGCCAACAGCAATAAGGAAAGTGCAATATAAAACGGCAGTGCGGATATTGGGTTGATAACAATCTCGCATACTTTTTCGATTAATCCGTAAAACGTTTTTACCGCCGCGGGCGCCTCCAATCCGCTGATAAATGCCTTTATTGCTTCAAACTGCGCGTATAAATTTGATACTGAGAACGTAAATGTCCCATTAACCTCATTGCCTATTGCATATTTCCCTGAAGCAAGATTCCCCGCCGCGGCATATCCCAACGCGATGTTAGCGGCAGACAGCGCTCCGGCAGCAAAATTGCCGAGTGTAACCAGCGGGGCAACGGCGATGTTGCCTATTGAAAAAAGGCCGGCGGAAATGTTTCCTATTGAAAATATGCCAGCAGTGATATTTCCGATTGTAATAAACCCCGTGGAAAAATTGCCTACCGCAATAATACCTTTCGCCTTTGGACCGAGAGCAAAAACACCGCGTGCTGTTGGCAGACCATAATTATACCTTACGCGGCCGTATCTGCCGCCGATATTTATCCCTCTTGCGCCGGTGGTTCTGACGTATGGTACTGGCACTGCATAATTTGTCCTGATAATATGAACAAGCGGAAGTCCGAAGAGTGTTCTCTCGGATTTATATTCGAAAAACGGTCTTTCGGCTGTGCCGGCATAATTTTCGTACAGCTCGGCGGCTATATTGTCCGGGTCGCCCATGCGCTCAATAATTTGTTCAATGGTTTCTCCGCGCTCAAGCCGGGAAGCAATTTCGTTTTCAAGGTCGGCTCTCAGTCTTTTGCGCTCACCGGACGGCAGGCAGGAACGTTGAATAATTTCACGAACATACTTTTTCGCATTCATGCTTAATCCTCCATTATTCTGATAATATCTTCGGTAATGGCTTTCCATTGGGCGTATGCTTCCGTCATTACCTTTTTTCCCTTTCCGGTAACGGAATAATATTTTTTTGGCTGCCCGCGGTTAGCGGGATGTTTCCAGTGTGTTTCCATCAAAGCTTCATCTTCCAGCCTGTATAGTATTGGATAAAGCGTACCTTCTTTGATACTGAAAGATCTGGCTTGAGTGTTTAGCTCCGACACAAGTTCGTAGCCATACATTTCTTTTTTTGACAGTAGTTTTAGAATCACAATTTCAAGTATGCCTTTCTTAAACTGCCTTGTTATATTATCATTCAAATTATCACTCCTGTTATGATACAATATATTTGGTATTACAAAATATATTGTATCATAATTATATTACCGTTTCAATGGAAATATACATTTATATTTCCGATGCCTGATTCAAAAGCCGGCAGCTGCCGGCGCTGTTAATAGAATATCTTTTGGAGAATGTGCTGAAAAGGGTGGTATAAGCTAATATTTGGATGTAAAAAATAAAAAACTGTGGTACAATGTATAAAAAAAACTAAAACTATTAACGAAAGGATGACTGTAATGAACTTAAAAGGAACGAAGACTGCAGAAAACCTGCTGAAAGCTTTTGCGGGTGAATCCCAGGCGCGTAACCGTTATACTTATTATGCTTCGGTGGCCGATAAGGAAGGGTATAAGCAGATAAGAAATATCTTTATTGAAACCGCAGACAACGAAAAGGAGCATGCGAAACGCTTCTATAAATTCCTCCTTGCAGGGCTGAAAGACGAACTGCCCGCGACAATAATGATAAACGCAGGATATCCCGTAGCGCAGGGAAATACCCTCGATAACCTTAAAGCCGCGGCAAATGGTGAAAATGAGGAATGGTCCGAACTTTATCCGGCTTTTGCGAAGGTTGCCGAAGAAGAGGGATTTCCCGAAATAGCGGCAGCATTCAAAATGATATCTATATCTGAACAAAGGCACGAGGCAAGGTTTATAAAACTCGCCGAAAATATAGAAAACGACAGAGTTTTCAAAAGAGACGAAAAGGTTTTATGGAAGTGCGGAAACTGCGGTTATGTGCATGAAGGAAAAGAAGCTCCCAAAGAATGCCCGGCATGCGTTCATCCCCAGGGACATTTTGAGCTGTTCGTGGAAGCTTATTAAAAAGCAGCGGGATAATCCTTTAATTACCGGGTTTTAACTGCTTAATTTAGATGATGCGATTATCCGAAATTATAACAATACGGGTTTTTTAAAAGAAAAGCGGGCTTAAGCAAACAGGCCTGCTTTATCTTTTTACATATATATTTTTATCAATATATTCGCGAAAGCTCATGCGAATTATATCAACCTGATAATTGACAGATTCGTGATTGAGTGCTATTATTCACGTTGAAGCAAACGGGCCAGGCGCCTGTTATATTGATGCGCGTTTTGAATTGTCTGGCATCCGGTTCGTTTTTGAAACTATATAAAAAAGGTATGAGATAAATGATACATACATTCGCTTTAAATAATATGTATTTTGCGGTTGACGGAAACAGCGGAAGCATCCATATGCTTGATGAGTTAAGCTTCCGCCTGCTTTCTGAAATGCAGGAACTTGTTCCGCTTGAAAGCGTAATAGGTATAATAAGGGATAAGGAAAAGAACGGTGCCTCTTTTTCCGGCAACCCGGATGTAAAGCCTATTGCCGCATATTCTTATGAGGAAATCGAGGAAGCGTACAACGAAATAAAGGAATTGAAGGAACAGGGCCTTCTTTTTACCGGCCCGCAGGAAATTGAAAAAGCGGTATCTGTAAATAATTTACCGGACAGTATTAAGGCTTTGTGCCTGCATGTTTCCCATGACTGCAACTTAACGTGCGAGTACTGCTTTGCTTCAAAAGGCGATTACAAAAGCGGCCGGAAGCTGATGGACAAGGATATTGCTTTTAAAGCCGTGGATTATCTTGTGAACAATTCCGGGAACAGGAAAAATATCGAAATTGACTTTTTCGGCGGTGAACCTTTATTGAATTTTACTGTCGTGAAAGAGGTTGTTGATTACGGAAGAGAGCTTGAAAACAAGACAGGCAAGAAGTTCTATTTTACAATTACCACGAATGGTGTCCTGCTGGATGATGAAAAAATCCGTTTTATAAATGAGTACATGGATAATGTGGTAATAAGCATTGACGGAAGAAAAGAGATCCACGACTCAATCAGGCGTGACAGGTCAGGAAGAGGGACATATGACAGAATTGTGCCGCTTGTGAAAAAGCTTGTGCATGATAGGGAAGGAAAGAGCTATTATATTAGGGGGACATTCACTTCCCTGAACAAAGATTTTTCAAACGATGTAAAGCATCTCGCATCGCTGGGCTTCCGGGAAATATCGATTGAACCGGTAGTTGGGTCGGGAAACGAACTGTTTATAAAGGACGAGGATGTCCCGGATATCTTATCCGAGTATGAAAAGTTCGCGGTTGAGTATGCAAAGTCGCATCGGGAAGAAAACAGCTTCAATTTTTATCATTTCAACCTTAACTTATATGACGGACCCTGCATATATAAAAAGATAGCCGCTTGCGGAGCAGGTTTCGAGTATTTTGCCGTATCGCCCGAAGGCTACTTGTATCCTTGTCATCAATTCGTTGGGCAGAATGAATTTATTATGGGGGATATATTTAACGGGATCAATAAAACAAAAATGGCAGACAATTTCAGGCAGAATAATATCCTTACAAAAGAAAAATGCAAAGACTGCTGGGCTAAGCTGTTTTGCTCCGGCGGATGCCATGCAAATGCCTGGTATTCTTACGGGGACATTGCTTTGCCTAATGAGACGGCATGTACATTGCAGAAGAAAAGGATTGAATGCGCTATTATGATTCAGGCGGCAAAATCGATTAGCGGCATTTAACAGCTGCCGGTATTTTTCAGTTTTACGGCAGGCATTAGCCCGCCGTATGCCGCTTTGCCGGTGTCTTTGTTAATCTTTTCTGTTATTTTAATTCAGTATTGTCACAATTTATTTCCATATACCTGTGCATTTCTTCCAGGCAGTTTCATGAACGACTGTTTACCGTTTATGATTCTCATCGACATTTATACCACGGTGTTAACTTTGCTCCATGCATAAAAACGTTCAAAATCCCGGGCAGTACGCGTAAGCCTTTATGCAGCGACATCTTTCCGCACTATAAAAAATTTTTCCATGTTTTTAACCATACTACTTGACAAATAATATTATACAAAGTATAGTATCGGTAGAAAAACACAGGAGGTAATAAAATGCAATCATTCGTTTGCATAACCGGAGCCACAGGAGGATTGGGAAAGGCATTTGCGGTGGAGTGCGCAAACCGTGGATGGAATTTATTCATAACCGATATTTCGGAACCCGCTTTGGTTCGTCTCGCGGATGGACTTCAGACAGCGTACGGCATTAAGGTTTTGTATTTCCCGTGCGATCTTACCGATGCGGACTCGAGGGCACGGCTTATTGAAGAGATGTCTGGCAGGAAGATATGCCTCGACGGACTCATAAACGTTGCAGGGCTTGATTTTGAAGGAGACTTTTTCGACAGAACAAAAGAACAGATCCGGACGTTGATACGCCTGAATGTCGAAGCAAACCTCGAAATTACCCATGAACTGCTAAAACTCAGGAACAGCGAAAAGACATTCAGAATCATTAATGTAGCAAGTCTCGCCGCTTTTTATCCGATGCCTGTTAAAGCGATGTATTCCGCATCAAAACGTTTTTTGCTTAATTTCTCAATAGCATTGAGGGAAGAACTGCGTCCGATGAACTGTACGGTTACAGTGTTATGTCCCGCCGGTATGCCGACAAACGAAAAATGCATACGTTCAATAGATGCCCAGGGTTTCGCCGGAAGAATAACAACGAAAAACGTAGGATATGTTGCCGCATGTACGATTGATGCTTCGCTTAAAGGCAAGACTGTATGTATTCCGGGGCTGACGAATAAAATAGTCAGGTTTGCAGGAAGCCTTGTTCCCTCCTCGCTGGTGTCGCAACTGATCGGCGCGAGGTGGAAGGAAGCGCACAGGAAGTCTTTTCAGGGTAATAAACCTGTCCTTCGAACAGATAACTGAATCATTTTGTTTTATTGGAAGGAATGTGGTATTTTATGAGTAGAAAATATAATATCAGCGATATGACCATTGTAGTTACCGGCGCGACATCAGGAATAGGATTTGCAGCGGCCAGGCAATTGGCACTTAAAGGAGCTTTTGTTATAGGAGTAGGAAGAAACGAAGAAAAGTGCAGTGAAGCTATACAAAAGATCAGCGAGGAATCCCCCGGTGCGAGAATACGGTATATAATGGCGGATTTATCGTCATTAAGGCAGGTAAGAGATTTATCGGCCCGAATCAGGTCTGTCGCAGCGGAGACGGGAAATGATAGAATTGATGTGCTTGTAAATAACGCGGGAGCGTTTTCAAACTGGTATATTTCAACGGAAGAAGGCTTTGAATTGCAGTTTACAGTGAACCATCTCGCTCCGTTTCTATTAACGCATGAACTGCTGCCGCTGCTTAAGAACTCGGAAGCCGGCAAGGTTATAACGGTAAGTTCCGGTTCCCATTACCGCACGCGAATACGCTGGAACGACATACTTATGCGAAAGCGATATAACTGTCTGCTCGCGTATAAACAAACGAAGCTTGCGAATGTGCTTTTTACGACGGAACTGAACCGCAGGCTCGGACCGTCATCAAATATCCGCGCCTTTGCTTTCGATCCCGGTCTCGTGAATACCGATATCGGCCTTAAGGGCACTGCGGGAATAGCGAAATGGATATGGCAGTTGCGCAAAAACAAAGGGAGAAGCCCGGACATTCCCGCGTCGGAAATTGTCTGGCTCATTGAGAATGTTGATACCCCGCAATCGAATGAAGTTTACTGGAAAGGCTGCGAGCCGAAAGCTCCGAGCCGGTATTCCCGAAGAGAAGATGCCGCGGTTCGTTTATGGGAAATATCAGAAAAGATGTGCGGTGTGAAATGGTTTTCCGGCTGATGATAATAACCGCGGCCAGGGAGGGAAAATAAGTGGATCCCCAGATGAAAAAAGGGCTGTTGGATGCTTGGGTTTTATATATATTATTAAAAGAGGATACATACGGATATAAGCTGACGCAGGAAATAACCGGAATTCTGGAGACTTCGGAATCGGCGCTTTATCCGGTCTTAAGGAGGCTTGAGTGCCAGGGGTTTCTTGAAACGTATTCCGCGGAATATTCGGGCCGGCTGAGGAAATATTACAGGATTACCGCCAGCGGGATTACGCGGTTTAATGAAATAAAAACTGAACTGAAACAGTTAAAAGATTTGATAGAGCGAATCATAGGTGGTGATAATGATGGGTGATGTGGTAGACAGATTTATAGTGGAGCTTGAATCACAGCTAAGCGATCTCCCAAAAGATGAAATAGAAGAAGCTGTTAGTTACTATCGCGAATACCTGAACGATGCTATAGAATCCGGTGAAGATCCCGGGATTGCATTGCAGAGGCTTGGAACGGCTGAAAAAATCGCGGCTATGATTCGCGTTGAAACAAGCATTGACAGGGCGCGCAGCAATCCCGGAGTGCGCAGCTACGGCGCTGTTTTAAAAAACTCTTTCCGTGTCATAACAACACCATTTGCGATATTGTTTCTGTCAATGTTTGTTATGTTATCGGGCGGTATTTTTATAACCTTGTATGCCGGGGCGTTTTGTACGTTTGTTGGTTCAATATTGGCTCTTGCAGCGGTTATTTACGAAGCCGCGAATATGTCCGGCGAATTTTTCATTGAAATCATTGGAATACTCGGAGCAGGCCTTATGCTTTCTGCGGTTCTAATGCTTGCAACGATAGGTCTTTACCTGTCGGGACGCTTGTTTATCAGGCTTTCGGTATGGACAATCGATAAGATTCTTTATAAACAGCAGCAAAAAGAGCCTTCGCCAAAAAGAACAGCGGAAACAAAATCAAAACGGGTCCGGGCTGCCGTGCGGCTTTTTTCCGTCCTGGCCTTCGCGGGGTTTCTTGTTTTCGTCGTTTCAGGGCTTCCAATGCGTTATTTTAACATTTTTAACAGTGTGAAACCGCAGGACATTGAACTCGTGTCGTACCAGTTCGATATCGAACAGGCAGACGCGATATCGGTCGAGACGGCGCATTCTGTTGTAAGGATATCGGAAGGTTCGGACGATCAGATCAGGTTTGTTTATGAAAAATCGAACTGGCTTGATTATGCTTTTTCAACAGAAGGAAACATCATTCATTTTCGTGAAAAGTCCAACGGTAGGCTGCCGTTCTTTGAACTTGTTTCGCTGCATGAAAGCCTGACCGAACTGAAAGTATACATTCCAGAAGGCACCAATGTAGAAAGAATGACGGTTGAAAGCAAGGGCGGGCACGTATTCATTTCGGATATACCTGTCAGCATCCGGGTTAAAACTATGAACGGCAGAATTGAAGTGGATCTGCCCGATACCGGCCAGGTAAATGTTACCGCGGAAACTTCGAAAGGCATAATCTATTCAGACAACACACCGGCAGGACAAAAAACCGGCGGTAAGACCGGATTTGCGATAACCGCCGGTTCGGACAAAACCGTCGAGCTGCAATCCGCAAACGGTGATATACACATAAACAGATAAACTTATATGTGCGCCTTCCTGCCTATAAAAATAAATGTCCTGACAGCACCGGGCTGTCCGGACATTTATCGGATTAATCATTTTACAAA
Source organism: Clostridiales bacterium DTU069 (assembly GCA_001512485.1). Taxonomy (GTDB): domain Bacteria; phylum Bacillota; class Clostridia; order DSM-8532; family DSM-8532; genus DTU069. The sequence continues at coordinate 17,461 of LFRV01000129.1, forward strand.
AATTACGGAATTACTCTTCTGGCTGTATAATATGTGTTGGCGTAATATCCGGATTTGAGCGTGGATATTCTGACTGTTTTGCCGCTTGACGGAGCATGGACAAATTCGCCATTGCCGACGTATATACCTACGTGGTTTACATTTTTCCCGTCGTTTGCGAAAAACACAAGATCGCCGTATGACAGATCGGCCTTGGAGACATATGTCCCGGCTTTTGCCTGGTCGGCGGATACTCTTGGCAGTGATATGCCGAGCTTGCCGTAAAGGTAATATACAAGGCCTGAACAGTCAAAACTGTTGGGACCTGCGGCGCCCCACTGGTACGGTTTCCCAATTTCCTCGGAGATCAGCCGCTTAAGTGTTTCTATTGTTCTGCTCTTTGACCCGCCGCGTGACGCAATATCGGCGTCAGGATCAAAAGTCTGTGACTGCAGCTCTTTGGGTTCGGATTTTTGAAAAGCTTCATAAATTCTCTTCACCATTATGACCGCTTCTTCCCTGGAAGTCGCGGTGCGCGGGCTGAACGTTTTATTTCCGACACCCTTTATTACACCCCTGCTGTAAAGGTATTTAACGGCTACCCGTGCCCATGGGGAAATCATGTCTTGATCCCTGAATACATGTTCGTTCAGGTATTCAAAGCCATATTCGGGTTTTGCGGCTTTTATAGCGTTATACAGCATAACGCCGACTTCTTCCCTTGTTGCCGTGCCATCGGGCAAAAACCTGTTGTTTCCGACACCTTTAACGATTCCGAGCTTATTTGCGGAAGCGACTATTGGGTTCCGCGTATCAACAAAAGGATTGTTTGACGGCGCTTCTGCGGTTTTACCGCTTAACGCTTCATATAATTTGACAGCCAATTCGCTGAATTCTTCCCTTGTGATTTTTGCCTGAAAGTCACTCTGAACGTTACCGATAAGCAAATTTAAATCGTTTGCCTCAACAATATCTTTTTTTGCCCAATGGCTTGCGGAATTCAGCGCGTTTTCCGATAAAGCGTAACAGGCGGTGCCGGGAAAAACATTAATGAACACAATGGCAGCCAGTAATATAATGCCGGGGCATTTAAGAAATTTTCCCATTATCTGTCCTCCTTTCGATAATAAACGCAATGCTTGACAATTTCTGACACACGCAAACTCACCGGCGCGCTTACATGTTAACATAATATTGCCCCGGACGAGATTACATTTGTTTGTCAATTCGGTTACCTGGACGTTCCAGGTTTATCCGTTTTTTTTGTAACTGCTTGAACTGAAAAGATAATTATAGATAAACTTAATTGAGAATGAGATGGATAGTCATCCGGTCATTGAATAGAATGCGAAGCCGCATAAACTATGCGTTAATTGACAAAGAGAGCAGATTGGTTACTAAAAAAAACCTAGATATTCAGGGTCGGATAAACAGGTAACAACCGGCAGCTTAATCCTGCCGGAAGCGTTACTGCCCGGATGCACAGCTATTTTAAAGCGCTGCGTGCAGCAGTTTAAAAGCGGCATCCGGACAGAAACAGTTAAACCCGAATATGAATATGCGGAGGGTGTCATGAAAAGCTTAATTATTAATATTCAAGTTCAGTCGGTTCGCCTGTAACGCTAAATTCAACCTTTTGAACTTTTGTTCCGGTAAGGGTCTCGCTCCTGCTGTCCGGCTGGCTGCCACCGATATATACTTCAAAAACCCCGGGTTCGAGAATGCATTTGCCTTCGTTGTTGATCAGCGCCATTTGCCGTGGGGTTATTGTGAACGAGACTTCTTTTTCTTCGCCGGGCGCCAGGTTAACGCGCCTGATTCCCGCGAGCTGCCAGCGAGGCACAACAACGCTTACCTCAACGTCTTTCAAATATAGTTGTACCGTTTCGACTGATTCAACATTTCCTGTGTTCCTGACTTTTACCGAGCAGTTGAAATTTTCGCCCGATTCTATCGTGTCTTTTTCAACTTTGATATTTCCGTATTCGAACGTGGTATAACTAAGACCGTATCCGAACGGGTAAAGTGCTTCATTTTCCATATACCTGTATGTTCTGTTCTTCATCGAATAATCCTTGAAGTCAGGCAGTTCTTCGACAGTGCGGTAAAATGTCACGGGAAGTTTTCCGGAAGGGCTGTATTCGCCGAATATAAGCGATGCTATTGCTTTTCCGCCCTCGGCGCCCGGATACCAGCCCATTATAATAGCAGGGATATGTTCATCAGCCCAGGTTAACGCAAGCGCGCTTCCTGCGAGGATTACGAGTATTACAGGTTTGCCTGTCTGATAAACCGCTTCAAGGAGTTCCTGCTGCAGGCCGGGCAGATCGAGGTTATGCTTGTCCCCGCTGCTGAAATCTTGAGCTGCAACGCCTTCTTCGCCTTCTATAGTTTCATCGAGACCTAAACACATTACGACGACATCGGACATTTCCGCTGCAGATATTGCTTCCGCGATACGATCCCTCGGCTGGGCAAGATCTTCAACCTTGTCTTTATACAAATGGCATCCTTCTGCATAGAAGACTCTGACATCGTCCCCGACAATGTCCTGGATTCCTTCAAGAACGGTTACATATTTTGACGCGGTACCGTGGTAATTGCCCATCAGAGCCGTGCGATTGTCCGCGTTCGGACCTATAACGGCAATGGACTTGATTTTATTCTTGTCCAGCGGCAGAATATTGTTTTCGTTCTTAAGCAGGACCATAGTCTTTTTGGATACTTCAAGCGCGAATTCCCGGTGTTCCCTGCAGTCATTGACTGAGTACGGTATGCTGGCATAAGGTACATTCTCAGGGTTATCGAACATTCCGAGCTTCATTCGCGTTATGAAAAGCCTTGTGACAGCCTCGTCAATCGCCTCTTCGGTAACAAGTCCTTCTTTGTGGGCAATCAATAGATTTGCGAACATATTGCCGCAGTTAAGATCGCAGGTGTTGTTTACCGCCAGCGCGACCGATTCGGGAGCGGTGCTTGTTACCCCGTGAAATTCGTGGAAGTCCTTGATAGCCCAGCAGTCTGAAGTAACATACCCTTTAAATCCCCATTCTTCCCTTAGTATTTTTTTAAGAAGGGTTTTACTGCCGCAGCAGGGTTCTCCGTTTGTCCTGTTATATGCGCCCATTACGCCTTCGACATCAGCTTCCTTAACAAGTTCCTTAAATGCCGGGAGATAAGTCTCACGGAGATCTTTTTCCGAAACCACCGCGTTAAAACTGTGACGCTCGCTTTCAGGTCCGCTGTGAACTGCATAGTGCTTCGCGCACGCAGCCGCTTTCAAATACTTTTTGTCGTTCCCCTGGATGCCTTTTACGAACGCTACGCCCAACCGTCCGGTTAAATAAGGATCTTCCCCGTATGTTTCATGTCCCCTGCCCCAGCGCGGGTCCCTGAATATGTTGATGTTTGGGGACCAGAATGTCAAACCTTTGTATATGTCGCGGTCGTTTTTGCGCTGAAACTCATGATATTTCGCCCGTCCTTCGGTGGATATGACATCGGCTATTTTATAAATAAGCTCTTCATCGAAGGTTGCGGCCATGCCTATTGCCTGCGGGAACATGGTCGAAACGCCTGCTCTTGCCACTCCGTGCAGCGCTTCGTTCCACCAGTTGTAAGCTGGTATGCCAAGGCGCTCTATTGCGGGAGCGTTAAAGAGCATTTGGGTAACTTTTTCTTCAAGCGTCATCCGGGATACCAAATCCTTAGCGCGTTCTTCAAAACTTAAACTTTCATCCAGGTATTTTGGTTTATCGGACATAAGATCAAATCCTCCTTTAACAAATAATTCATCCTGTATATTATTTTAACTGTTTTACGCGCATATTTCATCATAATATTTACTTAGTCCGTAACAAAATTTGTTTTTTATGTTGAAAGCCGCTTCGGCGCGTTGTATCCGCATAGCGAGCAGGACATCTTTCACCCCGCTCTATTGTATGATAAAATAAGTTAAACATCAATGATGCTTCACAGGCGGCAAACAAGTTTAACCTGAACGAGTATATTCGGAGATTAAAAAGAATCTATTGGTTTGGGGGTATTATGTTGAAGAAAAAAAGATTAAAAAGCCTGTTTTTTTTGCCTGTATTTTTTTGTCTGTTGCATCAATTTTTATTGCGTCTTACATTGAAAGCGATTTCGGGAAGGTCAGCGTAACACAGATCAAGATACCAATAACGACAAACAATGGAATATCAACTTATATTACCGCGAAACTTTACGTACCCGATGGGATAAATGGTTCGAACCCTGCTCCGGCGGTGCTTTGCATGCACGGTTATCAGAATGACAAAGATACTTCAGCGGCGTTTGCGATCGAGCTCGCACGTCGCAAAATTGTCGCGCTCTCAATTGACGAGTTTGGGCACGGTGAAAATCCGATTGAAATGCGAAACAGGGGTTACGATATATCCAGGTCCGGTCCGGACAGGTTTAAGATGTTTATGAGCTTTTCAGTGCTGAACTTTGATCAGGTTGATGGGATAATCGATTCTTCAATGGGAGGGACTGCCGCTTTCCGCTGGCTTCAGTCACAGGAATACGTATTGGCCGATAAAGTCGGTATCACCGGACATTCAATGGGAACATGGAGTTCGTACACGGTTGCCGCTGAAAACCCCGATCATGCGGCAATAGTGATCCAGTGCGGAGAAGTGGAAGGACCTATCCGGGATGAGGATGGAAATGTTACATTTCGAAATGTGCTGCTTCTTCAGGCACAATATGACGAGTTTGACTATTTCAGAGATTATCAGCTTACAACGGAGAATTTGAATAAGACCGAACTGCGGTATAAAATATTCTGTGGCCAGGATGCACCGGTCGAATGGAATAAAACATACGGAAACTTTACCGATGGTACGGCCAGGCGAATGGAATTTTTAAATACCGTGCATAGGGGAGTAACGCACAGCAAAAGGGGAATTTCCGTCGCAATGGAATGGTTTACAACCGCGCTCGAGGTTGAGCCGGATATACCGTCTTCCGATTTGGTATATATGAAAAGAGAACTGCTGATGGGATTTGCTTTGTTAGCCGCGGTGATTTCACTGCTGCCGCTTTGTTCATTCCTTCTTACTACAAAATTCTTTGCCCCGGTTGCGCAGCCGCTTCCGGACAGGTATACAGCTCCGAAAAAAAGCTGGCACAAAACGGCGATAATAAGTATATTGCTCAGCGCGATATTTTATCCGTTTGTGACACAGTTAGGGCACGGGCTTTTCCCGTATCCGGACGGTGTTTTCAAAACACTTATGGCCGGAGGGCTGATCCTGTGGCTTGATTTGCTGTTTGTCATCGCGTTTTTCATGTTTCTCAGATGGTATAAAAAAGGGGAAGGAAAAGAGCTTGGCGTTACAATGTATGACATGGGCATATCCTTCGACAGGGAAAAGACGGCGCTTAACTGGAAAATAATAGGAAAAACCGTGATTATGGCAGTCATTATGTTTGGGCTGCTGTATATTTTAACAACTATCGGTTACCGCTGTTTCAACACCGATCTCAGGTTTATATGGCCTTTCCTTCGACCGTTTACGGCAGGCCGTTTTCTGCAGTTTCTGTTATACCTGCCGTTCTTTCTACTGTTTTTCCTGTTTAACGGCGGAGTCAGACTGTTTGGACAAATGCGCCTTAGAGAATATGAATCGCCCGCGAAAACACAGCTTATATGGTGGCTGAAAAATATATATGTAATGCTCGGAGGCTTGGTTATTGTTTCACTTTTTGAATATGTTCCGTTTTTACTTGGATATGGAACAGGCTGGGCGCTGACCGGTCTTACGATATTCGACGGACCGTTCATGAGTGCGCTTGTTCTTATTTTCCCGCAGTTTTTCGTGCTGTTTTTTGTGGCTACATATTTCTACCGCAAGACAGGCAAAGTATATCTTGGGTCGTTAATTACCGCGATGATTGTTGCATGGATTACCTGCGGAGGAGCGGCTTACTTTTAGGGATTTGGAACGATCAGGTTTTACAAAATAAAAAAGTTATGTTAATATTGTTTACTTATTTGTATATAAAGGTAATATTATAATTAAAGTAATTTGATGGTTGCCCGGAAAATGGAGGAATATTATGCGGCCGCTGTATTTTGAAAATGGCGTACTAAGGTTGATTGATCAGACAAAGCTGCCGGAAAGCACAGTCTGGCATGAATGTTGTTCTTATGATCAAGTCGCCAAAGCGATTAAAGACATGATCATACGCGGAGCGCCGGCTATCGGCGCAGCGGCGGCATATGGCACAGTGCTCGGAATGAGCGCGATAAAGACAAAAGACAAGACTTTTTTCTTTGATGAAGTCAAACGTATTGCCGATGAAATTAAGAATACGAGACCGACTGCCGTTAACCTGTTTTGGGCCGTTGACAGGATTGTGGATAAAGCCTATGAAAACAGAGAAGAAAGCATTGAAAAAATAATAGAAATCGCATTGGCAGAAGCTCAGCGTATCGATGAAGAAGATGTTAAAAGCAACCGGAAAATCGGAGAGTTCGGCGGCGAACTGATCCATTCAGGGGACACGATATTAACCCATTGCAACGCAGGCAGTCTTGCGACCTGTGATTATGGCACAGCCCTCGGCATGGTCAGGGCAGCCCATGACGCGGGGAAACAGGTTCACGTGTTCGCGTGCGAAACCCGCCCTTTTCTTCAAGGTGCAAGGCTTACGGCATACGAGTTAATGAAGGACGGTATTCCCGTAACCGTGATATGTGACAATATGGCCGGATATTTTATGTACACCCAGCAGATTAGCTGCTGTATAGTCGGGGCGGACAGGATTGTATCTAACGGCGATACCGCGAATAAAATCGGTACGTATAGTATCGCCGTGCTTGCGAAAGAAAACAATATCCCATTCTACGTCGCAGCACCGGTATCGACAATAGATTTCCGGATTTGCTGCGGAAGTCGGATACCGATTGAGGAACGCGACCCTCATGAAGTTACGCATATCCGCGGATGCCGCATTGTTCCTGACGGAGTAAATGTGAGAAACCCTGCCTTTGATGTTACTCCGAACCGTTATATTACAGCCATTATAACTGACATGGGGATACTGTATCCTCCGTTTTCCAAAAGCATCCAAAAATTGGGGGAACGGTTAAACGGCGGGGGAGTATGATCAGAGGGGATCCGCTGCGGGCGGAAAAAGGACGGTAAGATTGTTGAAGGGGTATATAAGGAACATTTCAATTAAAAGGATAATTATTATTGTATTTATATCTGCTATGTTTTTATCTATCAGCAGCATAGGATTTCTGATCTTTACGAAATGGTTTTCCTCTGCCAGGAATATAACCGAGAGTATCGCCGAGGATATCACTGAGAGAATTTATGATAAAATATATGATTTCCTTCATATACCCAATCATATTAATGAAGTTAATCTGAAAATCATAGAAAACGACATTCTCGATTTAGAGAATGAAAAGCTCCGGGACAAGTTTTTTGTCGGTGTTTTAAGAACGCATAACGATGAGATATACAGCTTTAGCTATGGCACTGTAAACGGCGAGTATTATGGGGCGCGCAGAAATGAAAACGGTGTCGTTGAGATAATGAGGAATAATACCGAAACGGGCGGAAATTCTTGGTATTACTCGGTTAATGAAGATATGACAGCCGGTGCCGTTGTTGTGGATGCCGGTAAGTTTGATCCCCGCACGAGGGAATGGTATAAAGCCGCGGTTGAGGCTAAAGGTCCTGCATTTGCTCCTGTTTATAAGCATTTAGTCAGAAATGATGAAATAGGAAAAATTTTGGAAAGCTTTAACAATGTTGCTAATAATATGCAGTCTTTTATTAATAATCTTGAGAATGCCGTAAAAGATAGAACAAAGGAATTGTACGACGCAAACGTGACGCTTGAAGATAATAGAAACCAGTTGCAGTTCATTTTAAATTCCACCGTTGAAGCGATTTATGGAATCGATCTGAACGGAAACTGCACATTTTGTAATACCAGTTGTATAAAATTACTGGGTTATGAAAAGCAGGAGGATTTATTAGGCAAAAATATGCACTGGCAGATTCATCACAGCCGCGCCGACGGAACCCCGTTTCCTATCGACGAGTGCAGGATACTGAAGTCAATCAGAGAGGGCAAAGGTTATGAAGCCGATGATGAGGTATTCTGGAAGGCCGACGGGACTTGTTTTGAAGTGGAGTACCATTCATATCCGCAGATGAGAAACGGCAAGGTTGTCGGCGGTGTTATAACTTTTATCGATATAAGCGAGCGGAAGAAAAAAGAAAAAGAAATCGAATATCTTAGTTACCATGATATATTAATGGGGCTTCCAAACAGAAGATATTTCGAGGCCAATCTCCCCCGGGTTGACACTGCAGATAATCTACCGCTGACTGTGATTTTCGCGGACATTAACGGATTGAAAATGACCAACGACATATTTGGACATACGGCAAAACAAGCAGGGAGAATGCGGAAATTGTTATGTCACAAATTAGATCCGGTTTCTCAAATGCACGTATAGAAGCAATAAAATGCAGTATTTCTCTTGGCAGTGATACAAAAGAAACAGCAGATACATCGCTGGAAGAAATCATTGCTAACGCGGAGAATGAAATGTACAAGGATAAAACTATGAACCGCACGTCTGTTGATAAAGATATAATTGGCACTATAATTGAAACACTGCATTTGAAAGACCCGAAAGAAAAACAGCATTCAATGGCTGTCCGTGAATTATGCAGTAAAGTGGGGCATGCTTTGCACCTTCCGGAACCCGAAATTGAGAAGCTAAAACGGGTGGCTTATTTGCATGACATAGGAAAAATCGTACTTGATGACGGTATATTATCCAAAGAAAAGTTAACAGATGAAGAATTTGAAAAAATGGAGGCAGCATTCTGTTGTTGGATACCGTATCTTAAATCTTTTTGATGACAGTCTTGATTTAGCGGAATATGTTTGCAGTCATCACGAGAGATGGGACGGCGACGGGTATCCGAGAGGGCTTAAAGGAGAGCAGATTCCGTTAATATCAAGGATCGTGTCTGTCGTAGAAACATATGAGCGTATACTTAACAGGGGATCTTTATCATTTGAAGAAAGGAAAACAAAGCCCTTGAAATTATCAGCGATGGAGCAGGAAAGCAATTTGACCCTAAGATTGTCGAGTTGTTTACACAGATGATGAAAACAGATGATGAATAAAAACCTGCCTGGATGATCATAATATGATTTTCTTCAATGATTTCCCGGTATGCTTTATCCTTTTGCGTTCATTTCCCTCGCCGTCTTTTTCCAGATGTTCAAATCAGCCTTCCGGCTTTCTAGGTTCTTTACAAGTAAAAAGGCTTATTATATTAAATAATCCCGATAAATCATCGCCTAAGATTCTATTAACGGGATTATTTTTTTATATTATCCCGATCATCAACATGATTTTGCATAAACCCTGAAATAACTATTATAAATTTGTTATTATTATAAATATGTTGGTATATTAAATATATAAACAATATAAAACATTACATCTATAATTCAAAAACAAGTAAAAAATCTAAATGAAAAGGAGAGTTGTATTATGGAAAACGGAAATGTTGCAAGAATGCCGCTTATTGGAGACAAAGCACCGTCGTTTAAGGCGGTAACAACACAGGGGGAAATTAATTTTCCTGAAGATTATAAAGGAAAATGGGTGATTCTTTTTTCTCATCCGGCAGACTTTACTCCCGTATGTACGACAGAATTTATGACATTCGCAACAATGGCTGATGAATTCAAAGCTTTGAACACTGAACTCGTCGGATTATCAGTCGATTCATTGTATGCACATATTGCGTGGCTGAGAAAAATTCAGGAACTCGAATGGAAGGGAATGAAGAATGTTGAGGTAAAATTCCCTCTCATAGAGGATATCCGTATGGAAGTTGCAAAGAAATACGGAATGATCCAGCCGGGACAGTCCAATACACAAGCTGTAAGAGCAGTATTTATTATTGACCCTGAAGGTATAATCCGTCTCATATTATATTATCCGCTGTCAACCGGAAGAAATTTTGATGAAATTAAAAGGGTGGTTCTTGCGCTTCAAAAAGCGGACAAGGACAATGTAGCCACACCTGCGGACTGGAGGCCGGGAGACGATGTTATTATCCCGACGGCAGGTTCCTGCGGTACGGCAAAGGAGAGAATGGAATCCCAGGATGAAGACATGTACTGCCTTGACTGGTTTATGTGTTTCAGAAGAGAAAAAAAGTAAGTCTTTTAATATAACCGTAAAGTCAGAATACCCTGCGGAAATATTTCGCGCAGGGTATTCTTTCGCCCGATATTACTTATTGAAAAATAAAAGCAGTTCCCGCGGTTTTTCCAATATCATTTTTGCACCCGCTCGGATTAACTCATTTATATCCCTGAAGCCCCATTTTACGCCTACGGGATACATACCGGCCGATACTGCCGTCTTAATGTCTGTGTCGGAATCCCCGACATATAAAAAATGTTCGGGCGGTATTTTCATCAGGCTTGAGATTTCAAGAGCGCTTACCGGATCAGGTTTTCTCGGGATGCCTTCCCTGTCGCCAAAAACACATTCGAAAAAGTCAGCCGGCAAAAACTTTTCGACAACCTTTAAAGTAAACAGATGGGGTTTGTTTGACAATACGGCCATTCTTACACCTATTTCGGAAAGAGAATAAAGCAAATCTATTATGCCTTCATACGGCCGGGTTTTTTTATCCCATCTGGCTTCATATTCCCTTGCCATAGCATTGGTATATTTGCTTATATTATCGTCGGTTCGCAGCTCTTCCGGTAATGCTTTGCGAACGAGGTTCCTCAACCCTGTTCCGACAAAGTACCTGTATCTTTCCGTATCATGGACCGGAAGAGACGAACGCTTCAATACGGCGTTCATCGAATCCGCCAGATCATCGATAGTGTCAAGCAATGTCCCATCCAGATCAAATATTACAGCTTTGTAATTCATAAATAAACCTCATATAAATATATTGTTTCACAGTTACATAGTATCTATTATAAATAAAACCGTCCGCCGTGTACAGTGAAAGGTTAACATCCTCCTGAAAGTATGCGGATTTAAGATATATACTTACATATTTCTGAAATATTGTATAAAATATAATATATATTTTTCAGTGATAAATAAAAATTATGGGGTTATAAGAATGGAAAAAGTGGTTATTGAAAGAAAAAGGAACACGCCTGTTAGATTGGAATGCGATGTGCTTGTCGCAGGCGGTGGAACAGCAGGAATAGTTGCCGCTCTCGCGGCGGCAAGAAACGGCGCAAAAACGGTTGTCATTGATCGATACGGTTATCTTGGCGGAACCATGCTTAACGGAGCCGGCCCTCTTCACAGTTTTTTTAACCTGTATAAGGCATTTCCCGGCGCGGAAAAAACACAGGTTGTAAAGGGGATCCCCCAGGAAATAATTGACAGAATGATTGAAGCGGGCGGCAGTTTCGGTCATGTGGAACAGGAAAAAGGCTATTCTTACGATTCAACGGTTACTCTTATAGATTGGGAGATTTTTAAAGGCGTTATTTTTGATATGATGTGTGAGGCGGGTGTTAAACTGCTTCTGCATACTCTAATTGTCGATACGATAAAAGAGGGCAACAAAGTAAAAGGGGTGATTATCGAAAGCAAGTCAGGAAGGGAAGCAGTTTTGGCAAACATAGTCATTGATGCTACCGGTGATGCCGATGTGGCATATAAAGCCGGCGTAAAATGCATTAACACGTATCCTGACGGTCATGTGGGCATGCCTTTTGGAATGGCAAATGTGAATATTAAAAAAGCCGTGAGCTATTTTGAAGACAATGATATGATTACACAAATCGCCTATGCAAAGAAGGGTGATTGTGATGATAATATAATAAGAGTTGGTTTTAACTTAAAGAAAATTCCCGCTATAAGGGAATACATGGAGAAGCACGGTATGTTCGGTCCGTTATCTGTGTCCTTCCATGAAAATGATATGTCTTTTATAAATTGTACCAATATAAAACCGTTGGACGCTCTCGATGTTGAAGAAATTACAAGGGCTGAAATAGAACTAAGAAAACAGGTTGTTGAAATGTCAAAGCTTTTTAAAAAATATATTCCCGGCTTTGAAAACGCGTATATAAGCTGGACACCAATCCATTTCGGCGTAAGACGCACGAGGATAGTTGAATGTGAGCATGATATTACGATCGATGAAATAGTTAATGCCAAAAGATTTGATGATGAGGTTGCAGTTTATGGTTTCCACGACTGCGCTCCACGGATTATGATTAAAAACGCAGGGGTATACGGTATTCCTTACCGCGCGTTACTGCCCAAAGGAGTAGAAAATCTTCTTGTAGCGGGAAGACTGATTAGCTCCGATTGGGAAGCGCATATGTCAACAAGAAACACCGTATCCTGCATGGTGCAGGGGCAGGCTGTCGGAACTGCAGCGGCTTTATGTACAAAAACCGGTGTCAGTCCAAGGATGCTTGATGTTAAGTTATTGCAAAAAACACTGAAAGAACAGGGTGTATACTTTGGGTAACGGCGGCAAAGTATTACCGTATTATCCTGTACATGTCCTTTGGAATGCTCTTTATATGCTCTGGCAGTGTTTTTAATGTATATATACCTAACCGGTGCAGGGCGCGCGTGCAAACCGTATAGAAAAGGCGCTGTTCTGCCGTTCCTTCGTAGGGATTCGAAAGGTTCAGAACAAGAACGGCATCAAATTCAAGCCCTTTTGCAAGGTAAGAGGTTATTACGGTTACCCCCGCCGTGAATTCGGATTCTTCCCTTACCACGAGATGACACCCGGTAACTGTTTTTAACAGGCGGTAAATGTTCTTTGTTTCTTCGATGTTCTTACCGATAACTGCGATGGAACGATATCCTTCTTCGGTAAATTTTTTTATGTCGGCATTAACTCTTTCAACACATTCATTTATATCCTGAACAATCGTTACATAGGGAAGGGAGCCTTTACGGTTAATGAAATCTACACTTTGTTCAATAGAGAGCATTTTATTGCAAAACCGGGTTATCTCAGCAGTTGAACGGTAGCTTTTACCCATCTTTATGTGAACGTGTTTTTCGGGGAAATTGAAAATTTCTAAAACAGTATTCATGTTTCCTATATTCGCATAAGGGTTTATACTCTGATTCAAGTCTCCTACAATTGTAAAACCGCTGTTAGGAAAAAGTTCGCGAATAATCTGCATTTGCACGGGTGTATAGTCCTGTGCCTCATCAATAATTACATGCCGTATCGAAGCGGTGTTGACCATTCCGTTCAGTTTGCCCTGTAAATATAACAGCGGTGCCAAATCCTCCAGGTATAACTTTCCCTTATTAATCTGACGCAGTGTAATTTTTGATATGCCGGTTAAGTTTTCAACTGTTTCCTGCTCATTCATCAGCTTATGCAAAAGATCGGTATTGATGAACAACTCCCTGTAAATATCAATAATTTTTGTTTTCCCGATTTGCCGTGCTTTTTCGCGCAGGGGCCTGAATTCCTCCAAAACAATCCGAACTGCTCTTTTCTTTCGCTCTGCCGGTTTTAAATCACTCCATTCGGGACGTGATTCATATTGTTTTAAAAGTTCCGCAATCCTTTCAGATTCACTTTTCTTAATCAGAAAAAGAATACGGTTTCTGATTTTTATAAGCCGTGGGATATACGGAAGATAGGCATATTCTTTACAAAACAGATCAGCCTGTTCCGCGGCCGATATAATTGTTTTATTCCGTATTGAAAAATCCTCGAAATCACAGTGGTTATAATTCAGCAGGTCTATATATCTCTTAAGGGCGGACAAAAAACCGACGGACGATTTAAACCGTATGGCTTCAATGTTATCGCGGTAATATAGCGAATTTTTATATGAAAGTATAAATTCCATCTGATGATTCAGGCCGTAGATCTTTAACTTTGTTTTCAAGCTGCTTTTTGCGTATTCCATAAAGGTCGTTTGACGGACATTTTCTTCGCCCAGTTCAGGCAAAACTTCGGATATATAATCGTTAAACATCTCATTCGGTGAGAATATAACTACATTGGAACTGTTCATACTGTTCCGGCCGCGGTATAAAAGGTATGCTATCCGGTGCAGCGCGACGGATGTTTTTCCGCTTCCGGCGGGGCCTTCGACAATCAGAAGTTTATGTCCTTCATCCCTGATAGCGCGGTTTTGTTCCCTCTGGATTGTCGTTACAATGCCTTTCATTTTTTCATCTTTGCTTTGCCCGAGGATTTCCTGCAAAATATCGTCATCAATTTTTATATCTGAATCGAACATATATTCCATCCGGCCATTTTTAATGCGGTACTGCCTTTTCAGCAGCAGATCGCCTTTAATAGTCCCTGACGGAGATAAATACATCGCTCTCCCCGGCTCATAATCGTAGAACATGTTCGATATCGGCGCTCTCCAGTCATATACAAAAATCTCAAGACTGTCCTCATTTTGAAGAGTTGATATGCCTATATATATCTGATCAGGCCGGTCCTCGCCGTCTTCCTGGAAGTCGATCCTGCCGAAGTAAGGGTTATCGCGCATTTTTTCAAGGTATTGAATCTTGCGTGCCGAGCTTTTAAAGACGCTTTCCATATTGCGCATTTCATCAAGGTACAATTTGGCCCAAATCAACTGCTCCGGATCATTAAGGTTTGTTGGGGCTCCTTCAACTTCCTCCCACATATTCTTATAGGTCTCGCGCATATTTTTTTCAAAGACGTACTTGTCGTTATATTTTACCCGCAACTGGCGGTTGATTTCATCCAGGGTTTTTTTCAGCCTGGCTTCTTCGGCCATTCTTTCATTCTGCATTCTTTTACCTCCCTCATAAGAAGCGTATATTTTTACATGTTTGAAAACATATTTACTCCTCTCAAAAAACAGGGGAAATCGGAACTTACCGGGCTGAGCCGTTCATCTTCTGCGTTGTTATTTCAACAGTTCAGCCTGTTATAATAGATTAGATATTATATTATAAACAGAAGGCGATATCAACCCGGAATCGCATCCGGACACAAAAAAACATTATGTTTTCGTCGGTCAATTTGCTAAAATATAAATCAAGGATTATTAAACATCGGAAAGGTTGATATTATGAAACTAATTGACATAACAAGGCCTATTTTCACCGGAATGACCGTATGGCCGGGAGATGAAGATGTGATTATCGAACGGACTTCCCTGATATCAGAAGGCAGTGCGGCCAATATTTCGCGGCTGCATGCGGGTGTGCATGCCGGAACGCATATAGACGCCCCGCTTCATTTTCTCGATAACGGTGACAGCGTTGACAAGATTGATATAAACCTTTTTGCCGGGCGGGTTAAGATAATTGATACGCAGGAATCTAAGAGCATAAGGTATGAGCATGTAAAAAGCGTTAATAAAGAAGAGGCGGGTGCGGTCTTTTTTAAAACGTCAAGCAGTATGCGAACCCTTGAAGAGCCTTTTGATACCGCCTTTGCAGGTCTTGAATATGAAGCTGCCGCCCATCTGGTTGACAAGGGAATAAAAGTTATCGGAACCGATGCTTTATCGATAGAAAGGTATGGAAATAAGGGGAATGAAGTACATAAGCTGCTGCTTGGAAACGGTGTGCTGATTATTGAGGGGCTGTTGCTTAAGGATATATCGCCGGGCATATATAATTACATATGCCTGCCGATGCTTATAATGGGCTCGGACGGAGCGCCCGCGAGGGTTGTGCTGTCAAAATAGCAGAGTTGGCAGTCTGCTATATACAGATTTTTCGAAAGGGAATGTGAAAATGGTTGTTGTAAAAAGGGTAACCGACAGCTCAATGTATGATACGGCCTGCCGGATCAGGTTTGAAGTATTTGTTCATGAACAGGGTGTTCCGGCGGAAATTGAAATGGATGAATATGATGCTTTGGCAGAACACGTGGTAGCGTTCCATGACGGCAAGCCTGCAGGGTGCGGGAGAGTTGTCATACTTGACGGCAACGCTAAAATCGGCCGGGTTGCGGTAATTAAATCCGAACGAGGAAAAGGGATAGGCCGAAAGATCTGTGAAGAGTTGATAAAAATCGGATCGGAAAAAGGAGTAAACGAATTTGTTCTTCATTCACAGCTTGCTGTCGTTAATTTTTATAAAAAACTGGGTTTTGAAACGGTTGGCGGCATATTCACCGAAGCAGGCATAGAGCATGTTAAAATGCTTAAGAAACCGGTAACCGCTACATAAAGAAGGTGGGGCGGGGACCCATCTTCCGTAACGGTTAAATGCTTCCGCGTAATTAATCAGCCGGGGGAGGCAAAACGCATTCCGGCAATTAAACATTTATCCCAATAAACGAGATCGCGAAATAAAAGTATATTATTAAAGCGACGGCATCAACTATTGTCGTAATAAGAGGGCTCGCCATAATCGCCGGATCGAGGTTTACCTTTTTTGCTATTATCGGCAGTATGCCGCCGATAATCTTCGCGATTATAATCGTAAAAACAAGAGTTACCGAAACTGTCAGCGCAATCGAAAGGGGATACTTCTCAAGGAAATAAATCCTTACAAAATTCAATGCCGAAAGAATAACCCCCACAAGCGCGCTTATCCGCATTTCTTTCCATATTACCTTGAATATGTCTTTCGAGTCCACTTCGCCGAGAACAATGCTTCTGATAACGAGAGTCGATGCCTGGGCACCCGCATTGCCCCCGGTATCCATGAGCATAGGGATAAATGCCGCAAGAACAACTACCGACTGCAGGGCCGCTTCAAAATGTCTTATTATATATCCGGTAAAAGAAGCGGAGATCATTAAAACCATAAGCCAGACAATTCTTTTTTTCGCGAGTGTTAATACGCCCGCGTTGATATATTCCTCATCAGAAGGCTGCACGGCCGCCATTTTGTAAAAGTCCTCGGTATTCTCTTCTTCGATTACGTCAACAATATCGTCGATGGTAATAATTCCGACAAGCCTGTGTTCATTGTCGACGACAGGCACCGCGAGCAGGTCATAATTTTTGAAAATGTCCGCAATATATTCCTGATCGTCGTGGGTATTAACAAATATTGGCTCTTTGTGCATAATTTCTTCGAGCGTTTTGTCAACCGGGGCAAGCACGAGCTCCTTAAGTGATACAATGCCTTCAAGATGTCTTTCGGCGTCAATGACATAGCAGGTATAAATTGTTTCCTTGTCGGGTGCTGTTCTTCTTATCTTTTCCAGTGCGTCTCCAACGCGCATCTGTTTTTTCAAATCGACAAACTCAATCGTCATCAGGCTTCCCGCAGAATAATCGGGATACATAAGGAACTGGTTTATCAGCCTGCGTTCAACGGCACTTGTGTTCTTTAAAATTTTTTTTACGACATTTGCGGGCATTTCTTCAAGAAAATCTATTTTATCGTCGAAATACAAATCCGATACGATATCCGCAAGTTCTTTTTCGCTTGCAAGCTCGGAGAATTCGGCCTGACGTTCTTTGGAAAGATGGGCGAACACGTTTACGGCGACCTCTTTGGGAAGCAGCCTGAAAACCAAAAGAGCCTGTTTTTCTTCGAGAGAATCCAAAAATTCGGCAATATCATAAGGCTGAGCTTTTACCAGTTCACTCTTTAAAGATGAATAATTTTTATCATTTACCAAACGGCAGACTTTTTCAAAATCCATAGCAAAAACCTCCCATTTTAGTCATTTTAAACCAAAAAGGCATGGACAAACATAAAACCTGATGAAAAAAGCAGGGAACAGGTCTGCCGCCGATGGTATTCTTTACTGTTTTTTACACATTTCAATGAAAAGCACTCACGCGTAAAGAAATACGCATGCTGTAACAAACGGAAATAAGGCGGCAGAATAAAATCGCAGCCGTATACAGGCTATTTGGACAAACGTAAGTATTACCAGGCCCGTCTTCCATTCTACCACCTCCATTGATGCGGATTAATTAATCAACAAACCTAATTATACTCCTGTATGAATGTGTTTTCAATAAAAAAATATTAGTCGGACGCCCATTTCATAAACGGCATTTCATATTTATTGAACAAACCCGCGTGTTTTGGCACAATCCGGAATGAATAGCCGTATTCACCGCCGTCCGCAATTGAGACAGTTGCCGAATAGAGAAAGGCGGACGAGTCGTGCTGCCCTGCAACGGTCATTTCGACGCTTTCACCCTGGCTTATTTTATTGCCGTCAGCAGGCCCGTAATATACTTCAACGAGGACGTCATCAGGAGTAAGGCTGCCTAATTGAACTACCGCGTAAAAAGTAACGGGTTCGTCGGATTTCACGTTTTTATCCTTCCGTCCGTTTCCTTCCTTGTATGCGAGTATCCGAACCTGAGGCCATGATTTACGGATCTTTTCCTTCCATGAAGATAAAACTTTAACGAAATTGTAATCGGAGCTTTTTATCTGCTTAACCCTGTCGATGCAGGGAATGAAAAAATTGCGCGTATATTCCTGTACCATCCGGTGCGTATTGAATACGGGGGTTAATGATTTTATTGATTCCTTCATCATTTTTACCCATTTTACCGGAATGCCCTGTTCATTTCTTTCGTAGTACAGGGGTATTATTTCATTTTCAAGAATACTGTACAGCGCTTCGCTGTCGGCATCATCCTGTTGGTATTCGTTGTCGTAGAGAGTATTGTCTCCGATTACCCATCCGTTTTTCCCGTTATATCCTTCACACCACCAGCCGTCTAAAACACTGAAATTCATTATTCCGTTTATGCACACCTTTTGTCCGCTTGTGCCGCTGGCTTCAAGGGGACGCCTCGAATTGTTGAGCCAGACGTCAACACCCTGGACAAGGTTTCTTGCCAGTGTCATATTATAGTTTTCAATTAAGAAAACCTTCCCTTTGAATTGTTCCATTCTGGAAATGTCGTGAATATGCTTGATTATTTCATGGGCCGGCCTGTCGGCGGGGTGTGCCTTGCCGGCAAAAATTATCTGGACGGGCATGTTTATGTTGTTAAGCAGTCGTTCAATTCTGGACATATCCCTGAATATAAGATTTGCGCGCTTGTATGTGGCAAAACGCCTTGCAAAGCCTATTGTCAATATATTCTCATCAGGCTGCCTGTCAAGGCTGTTAAGATCGTATAGCGGCAGTCCGTTCTGCCGGTATTGGGACTTAAGCTTTTCACGGACGAATTTTACCATCTTCGATTTAAGCTCACAGTGTATCTTCCACAGCTCTTCGTCGGGTATCCTGTCAACAGCATCCCATATACCGGGTTCATATAGTTTATCCTGCCATTCGTTTGGGAGGTATTTGTCATATAAATATTTGTAACTTGGAGATAGCCATGTAAGAGTGTGTATGCCGTTGGTTATGTGTGATATCGGCACATCATCCTCCGGTGTGCCGGGCCATATACTGTTGTATATATTTCTGGAGACTGCACCGTGCAGTTCGCTTACTCCGTTCCTTTTGCCTGACATATTAAGCGCGAGAACCGTCATATTAAAATTATGCGGATCGCTTGGTTTTAATCCAAGACTCATGAATTCATGACGGCGCAGCCGCAATTGTTCCCAGTAATTGCTGAAATACCGGTCTATCATATCGAGGGGAAATACGTCATTGCCGGCCGGCACGGGCGTATGCGTGGTAAATACCGAGCATGAGGAAACGGCCTCGCGTGCCTCGTCGAATGACATGTTCTTTTCATTAATCAGTTTTCTGCATAATTCAAGCACCATGAAGGCGGAATGGCCCTCATTCATATGGTATACCGTTCCGCTGATTCCCAATGCTTCCAGGGCTTTAATGCCGCCTATGCCGAGCAGTATTTCCTGCTGAATTCGGGTTTCGCGGTCGCCTCCGTATAACCTGGCGGTTAAACCCCTGTCATACTGGTTGTTTTCAGGGACATCCGTATCCATAAGATATAGGTTGATCCGTCCGACGTGAACCTGCCATATTTTCGCGTATACCCTGCGCCCCGGCAAATCAATGTTAATTAAAAGCGGTTTTTGCTCCGGATCCGAAACCGTTCGGATGGGCAGGTGTGATACATCCAGAGTTGTAAAAGCGGTTTCCTGCCAGCCGTCCCTGTTTATTCTCTGGCTGAAATATCCTTGTTTGTAAAACAGGCCTATAGCCGTAAAAGGAAGGCCGAGATCGCTCGCGGTTTTGCAGTGTTCCCCGGACAGTACGCCGAGCCCGCCCGAATATATTGGCAGTACCTCATGGAGCCCGTATTCTGCCGAAAAATATATAATATTATCGGACTGTTTATCCGGATATGTGCGCGCAAACCACGTATTTCCGGTATCGTTCATATATTGATCAAACCGTTTGACCACATCCCGGTACTTAGCCATAAAAGACTGATCGGACAGCACTTTCCGAAGTTTTATATTGTTTATTTCCTGCAGAAAGCGCACAGGGTTTTTATTTAGTTTTTCCCATAAAGGTAAGTCTATGGCCCGGTATAGATCAATAGCTTCATTATTCCACGACCACCACAGGTTATATGCAATATCTTTGAGCCTGGCGAGTTCTGGAGGAAGTTCTGCCGTAACCTTGATTTTTCCAAGAATATGCATAACAAAAGTACATCCTTTCATAATAAATTGAACGGCGTCTGCAGCGGATTTTATCGCGGCGGAAAAAACAGCGCAGGCCGTATTGGATAATTATTTCATATAAAAGCCTATATATTATTATTTACAAAACGGATGTATTAAAACATTTTTAAACGGCTTTTTTACTATCCTTAAGACCGGCGTATTGTAAAAAGGATATTTTTGCTATATACTACTATATAATATATATTATGCTGCTGCCGATATTTAATTTAGAAGGCTTTGCATAAGATGGTCAGAAAAACAAATACCGCGTTTTTTATATAACGTCTTTGACGTGCGGTCTTTTAAGATAAACATAAGTATAATTACGTACAGGAATGTCGAAAATCAAAATGCCGACAAGAGGGGGTATTATTGTGGCAGGCGAAAAAAAATTCGGGACCGCGATGTTTGGGTTTAAACGTTCTGATGTGAATGCGTATATTGAGAGGATTATACGAGAGTTTGATCAGCGTTTGAAGGAAAAAGATGATGAAAATGCGATGCTGAAATTTCAAATAAAAGAGTTAACTGCAAAGTATGAACGGCTTTCACAGGAAGCAGAACATTTGATAAAGGATAAGGAAAAAATCGCTGGCGTGTTGATGCAGGCCCAGGAAAAGGCCGAAGCAATGATGGAAGAGGCAAGAAACCATGCTGTTGAGGAAAAGGCAAGGCTTGATAAATTGCTTGAATCGGAAAAGGAAAAGATTGTAGATATAAAGCGGGAACTGAAAAGCTTAAAGAGCCAAATCACCGGTATTTTGTCAAGGTATCAGCAGGAGATAAGTGAAACAATAACTAATATTGAAAAAAAGGAACAATACTATACCACAGAGGAAACGCCCAACGAAAACGAAAGTCAGGATAGCACGGAAAACGAAAACCAGACAGTACCGGAAGATGAAAATATGGAAATTATTGATGACGAAACCCAAGCAGAATGATATACTGTTTAAAATGATATTTATTAAATATGTATAATCAAAATCCCGCAGTCAATTGCGGGATTTTTAGGAGGGTTATTATGAAGAATGAGTTGCTGGAAATACTTGCGAAAAACTGCCGGTTAACCAATGCGCAGATTGCGGTTATGCTTGGCATAGAAGAAAAAGAAGTAACTGACATGATAAAAGAAATGGAAGAGAAAAATATTATTTTGGGATATCCCGCTCTTATAAACTGGGAAAAAACCGATAATGATACGGTTACAGCATATATTGAAGTAAGAGTGACTCCGCAGAGAGGCCGCGGCTTTGACAAGGTAGCCGAAAGAATTTACCAGTATCCCCAAGTTACACATTTAAGCTTAATGTCGGGCGACTATGATTTGTTTGTTACCGTCGAAGGTAAATCAATGAAAGAAGTAGCGTTGTTTGTGGCTGAAAAACTCGCCCCGATAGAGTCTGTATTAAGTACTTCAACACACTTTGTCCTTAAAAAATACAAAGAGGAAGGCGTGATTTTTGAACAGAAATACAAAGACAACAGAGAGGCCGTGGTTTTATGAACATAAAAAAGATGCTGTGCCGGCATATCACCGGTGTTCCTCCTTCAGGCATAAGAAAATATTTTGATCTCGTAAACGAAATGGAAGATGTTATTTCGCTTGGAATAGGGGAGCCTGATTTTGTAACGCCATGGAATATTCGTGAGGAAGGTATTTATTCTCTTGAAAAAGGGTATACGAATTACTCGTCGAATGCCGGAGCAATTGAACTCAGACGCGAAATATGCCGCTATATGGAAAGGCGTTTCAATCTGAAATATTCGCCGGAAGAAGAAGTCCTTGTTACGGTGGGCGGAAGCGAAGCGATTGATTTGGCCATCAGGGTACTTGCTACAAATGGAGATGAGGTTATTATACCGGAACCTTCATTTGTCGCATATAAAGGATGCACGTTATTTGCCGGTGCGACCCCCGTTCCGTTAAGATTAAAGGCTGAAAATGAATTTCGGATTAAGCGTGAAGATTTGGCGAAAGTTATAACCGAAAAAACAAAAGCTTTGATATTAGCTTATCCGAATAATCCGACAGGCGCGATAATGCAGTATGATGATTATGCCGATTTAGTTGACTTTCTGGAAGATAAGGAAATAATGATTATATCCGATGAACTTTACGCGGAATTGACATATGAGGGGCATCATGTTTCAATAGCAAACTTTGAGCAAATGAAAGACAGGACGATAGTAATAAACGGGTTTTCCAAAGCATTCGCGATGACTGGATGGAGGATTGGATTCGCATGTGCGCACAGGGATATTATGGAACAGATGAAAAAAATCCACCAGTATGCTGTTATGTGCGCGCCGACGACAGCCCAATATGCCGCTATAGAAGCGTTAAAAAACTCCGAAGATGAAGTTGCGGATATGGTCAAGGAATACAACCGCAGGAGGAGGCTTGTGCTGAAAGGTTTTCACGGTATCGGACTTGAATGTTTTGAACCGAAGGGGGCATTTTACGTATTTCCCGACATACGCAAAACCGGAATGACGTCGGATCAATTTTGCGAACGCTTGCTTTTGGAAGAAAAAGTGCTTATGGTGCCCGGGAATGCATTCGGTGAATGCGGTGAAGGTTTTGTGCGCGCAACATACGCAACGTCAACCGAGAATCTGATGGAAGCGATAAAGCGTACGGGGAGGTTTTTGAGCAGGATATAACGGGGCTCAAAGCCCTCCGCTTCATTTCAGCCTTAATTGTCGTTGTCGTTTTTTTGACATTTAGGCTGAATGAGTTCTTTAAGTATCAGTTTGTCAACATGACGGCTTGCCTCAATGATCTGTTCCGATGTTCCAGTCTCAATTAACACATAGAGATTCCTTCGTGCTTTTTCCAGTTCTTTCATCATATGTACTCCTAAAAACTGAAAAATCGAATTATGTTAGGGTTTGGTATATATTGTATAAATCTGGTTATATTCTAAAATATTGAACGAAACATGTCAATGTTTCGTTTTTACTCGGGAAATTAATTTCATTGTTTTTATATATTCCGTATGATAGAATAAAATAAAGCAGGTTCACTGCGAAGGCCGGAGCAAAACCCCAAGATTAAGCTGCTTTTACCGGAAATAACGGATACTGTTTCTTTACCGGTATGTCTTTTCATCAGGCACTAAACATGAAAGATTATATGTTTTTTCGTTATAAAAAAGCATATAATTGGTATTGGCTGTTGCATAATCAAAGGTTTTTTATATTTCCGTAAACGGAATAAAGGAAATTAATCTTGTTATTTTTACCGGAGGGAGGGATGACCTATTTTAGGACCGGAATCTATGCCTTATGTATGGCTTGGGCTTATGGTGTTATTAATAATAATAGAAGCGGCTACTATGGGGCTTACAACGATCTGGTTTGCCATAGGCTCACTGTTTGCTTTTCTTGTTTCTCTGGCTCGTGTTCATCCGTTGTTTCAGTTCGGAGTTTTTTTACTGTCATCAATAGTACTGCTTTTTTATACCAGGCCGCTTGCGAAGAAATATTTTAAAATAGGAAGTCATGCAACAAATGTAGAAAACCTCATCGGTCGCGAAGGTATTGTTATCAAATCAATAGAGAAGTTTGACACAGGTCAGGTAAAGGTTTGGGGACAAATATGGACGGCTGTTTCGGAAAAAGGGGAAGTAATATCCAAAGATTCCAAGGTACGCGTAAAAGCGATAGAAGGAGTAAAATTGGTAGTGGAAGCCATTAACGGCAAAAATGCCGGAACCGGGGAATAACAGAAAGGGAAGGTGGATTAAATGATTTGGGCACTAATTGTATTCGTTTTCATTATTATCATTCTCATTATTCAGAATATAAGGATTGTACCTCAGGCACACGCCTATGTTGTTGAAAGGCTTGGAGCCTATAAGGTAACCTGGCAGGTAGGCCTGCATGTTAAGGTTCCTTTAATCGACAAAATTGCGAACCGTGTTTCGCTTAAGGAAAGAGTGCTTGATTTCGCGCCGCAGCCGGTTATAACCAAGGACAATGTTACAATGCAGATTGATACGGTAGTGTATTTTCAAATAACCGATCCGAAACTTTATACGTATGGCGTTGAACGGCCGATGTCGGCTATTGAAAACCTGACGGCGACAACATTAAGAAACATCATAGGGGACCTTGAACTTGATGAAACGCTGACATCCCGTGATTTAATCAACTCTAAAATGCGTTCGATTCTTGATGAGGCAACGGATCCATGGGGTATTAAGGTTAACCGTGTAGAATTGAAAAATATTATACCACCGGCTGACATACAAAATGCAATGGAAAAACAGATGCGTGCGGAACGTGAACGGCGAGAAGCGATATTAAAAGCTGAAGGTGAAAAAACGTCCGAAATTCTTGTTGCGGAAGGAAAAAAGCAATCGGCTATCCTGGAAGCCGAGGCTGAAAAAGCAGCAGCGATACTGAGAGCGGAAGCGAAGAAAGAAGCGCAGATTCGTGAAGCCGAAGGTCAAGCCGAAGCCATTCTTAAAGTTCAAAAAGCCACCGCCGAAGGTATAAGAATGATTAACGAATCAATGCCTTCAAAAGAAGTTATCGCGCTCAAGAGCCTTGAAGCTCTTGTTCAGGTGGGCGACGGGCAATCAACGAAAATAATCATTCCATCGGAAATACAGAATATAGCCTCATTGGTTACTTCGATAACCGAGCTTGCGAAAGAAAAATAATAATATAAAAAAACACACCAAAACATTATAATGGTGTTTTGGTGTGTTTTAAACCACTCATATCTTTAGTTTTTCTTTAAAGAATCTATTATTGCGTGCAATTTTACTACTTTTCTGTTTATTATTCATGTTATTTCCCTTCGGTATTTCATTATGATCATAGCATAATATAAGACCGTAAAACGGTCAAATTGCTTTTCACCGGTTTTATATCACCGGCTATATTTTAACTCTTGTTTTGCGTGAAATGGATAGGTGCGGCAATAAATGCCATGCTATAAATTTTTATATGAAATTTGATAAAAAATAATTCAAAACTAGTTGGCAGAAAAAACACAATATGATATAATCTATACCAAAGTAATTCTATAGGAGTTGTTAGCTATGCCGATTAATATACCGGGAAACCTGCCTGCATACGAAGTTCTGACAGGTGAAAATATTTTTGTAATGACCGAGGAGAGGGCGATTCATCAGGATATCCGTCCGCTTAGGATTGCCATCTTTAATATAATGCCTACAAAGATTGTTACCGAAACTCAGCTCCTGAGGCTCGTAGGAAACTCGCCGCTGCAGGTTGATATTGTGCTTCTGCATCCGAATACATATAAATCAAAACACACGCCGGAAGAGCATCTTAAGGCTTTTTACAAAACCTTTGATGACGTCAGCGAAGAAAGGTTCGACGGCATGATTATTACCGGTGCCCCGGTGGAGCATATGGCTTTCGAGGATGTCGCCTATTGGAGCGAACTGAAAGAAATTATGGACTGGACCCGCCATAATGTTTACTGTGTGCTTTATATCTGCTGGGCTGCGCAGGCCGGTCTGTACCACTTTTATAATATACCGAAATATCCTGTTCCGGAGAAAGTTTTCGGAGTGTTTGAGCATACTCCCACAGCAAAAAACGTTAAGCTGCTTAGAGGTTTTGATGACGTATTTTATGCTCCTCACTCAAGACATTCGGAAGTTCGCAGGGAGGACATAGAAAAGGTTCCGGAACTGGAAATCCTGGCCGAATCAAAAGATGCCGGAATCTATATAATTAAGTCAAAAGATGACAGGCAGATATTTGTTACCGGGCACTGCGAATATGATCCGTTAACATTGAAGGCTGAATATGACAGGGACATAGCAAAGGGAATGGACATAAAAATTCCGAAAAACTATTTCCCTGGCGATGATCCTACCAAACAGCCCGTGACAAAGTGGAGGGGCCATGCCAACCTGCTGTTTTCAAACTGGCTAAATTACTATGTATACCAGGAAACGCCGTACAATCTCGATGAATTGAAATAGTAAATACCCAGATTAATAAGGAGTTAAGACTATGCCGTATGAATTTTCGCGAACGGAAATGCTCATTGGAAAAGAAGCGCTGAGTAAGCTTTCAAAAAGCAAAGTAGCGGTTTTTGGTATCGGAGGCGTCGGTTCATTCGTTGTAGAAGGGCTGGCAAGAGCAGGAGTCGGAAATCTTGTACTCGTGGACAATGATACTGTCTGTCCGACGAACATCAACAGGCAGATTCCCGCTACGTCGAAAACAATTGGCAGGTATAAAACCGAAGTTATGAGAGAGCGCGTGCTTGAGATAAATCCGAATGCGCGCGTGAAAGCCTATAACGAGTTTTATCTACCCGGTTCTTCGGATAAACTGATTCAGGATGACTACGATTACATTGTTGACGCGGTTGATACGGTAACTGCCAAAATTGACCTGGTTGTGCAGGCAAAGAAAAGAAACATTCCAATTATAAGCTCTATGGGAGCCGGGAACAAAATGGACCCGACGCGTTTCCGTGTTGCGGATATTTACGAGACCACGGCTGATCCGCTGGCCAAGGTTATGAGGAGGGAACTGAAAATAAGGGGAATAGATTCACTTAAAGTGGTCTATTCGACAGAACCTCCAATCAAGCCTGCTGTGGATGAAGAAAATGAAAACGGCGCCGGAAGCGGTGGGGCGGAAGATTATACCCGGACCCGGCCAGCAAAAAAACTGGTTCCCGGGAGCATATCCTTTGTGCCTTCTGTTGCCGGCCTGATAATTGCCGGTGAGGTCGTAAAGGATTTGATCGGGTACGATGACAGGGGGAGGAAAGAAAAGTGAAGATATCGACGAAAGGACAGTATGGTCTTGAAGCTCTTGTTGCTCTCGCGCTTATTTCGCCCGATGAACCCGTCAGCCTCAAAAGCATAGCCGGGCTGTGCAATATTTCCGAATCTTACATACTCCAGATTTTTCTCGTTCTTAGAAAAGCCGGGATCGTATCGAGCGTAAGGGGAACAAAAGGCGGATACGCGCTGTCACGCGAGCCTTCCGGGATAACCGTAAAGCAGGTCCTTGAAGCGCTGGAAGGGCCGCTTACGCCGGTATACTGCATAGTCGACGGGTGCGAAGAGCCATGCAGCCGGTATGAAATATGCGCCGCGCGCCTGATGTGGGAGAAAGTGAAGAAAAGTATTGATGACCTGACCGATTCAATTACTCTTGCTGATCTTGTGAAACACTTCGATGCTGTTAATACCGGGCTGAATCTTGACTATTCGATATAGATTTTTTCGTAAAAGCTGTCCCTTCGACAGCCGCGGTAAAACCGGCGTATTGCCGGCGGAAGCTTAAATAAACGGGGAAGGATGATTCGATGAGGATCTCTACAAAAGGGCGGTACGGCCTCAGGGCGATGATGGACCTGGCCGCTTACTCAAATGGCGGTCATGTATCGCTTAGCAGCATTGCGAAGAGACAGATGATTTCAACTAATTACCTCGAACAGGTTTTTTCGGTCCTACGGAATGCAGGGCTTGTAAAAAGCATAAAGGGTGCGCAGGGCGGTTATGTCCTGGCGAAAAAACCTTCTGAAATCAGGATAGGCACTATACTGCGGGTGCTTGAGGGAGATTTGTCCGTAGTTGACTATAAGGATCCGGAAAATAAAAACGCTATCGGGATTTGCGTTAAGGAAATGGTCTGGGATAAGATGGACAAATGCCTTAATGAATTGGTTGACTCGATTACTCTTGCGGATCTTGCAGACGACTGCAGGAAAATGAACGGGACTGAATACATAATGTACTATATTTAATATATACGGATTGCCGCCGTTCCAGGCTGCGGTTTTACATATGCACATGTGCTGAAAATAATGATATTTTTAGTAAAGGAGAATTGATATGGGAGAGAAAAATTACAGGTTTGATACGCTTCAAGTCCACGCGGGCCAGAAACCGGATCCGGCTACCGGAGCCAGGGCTGTCCCGATTTACCAGACGACATCCTATGTTTTCAACAGTGCGGAACATGCAGCAAACTTATTTGCATTAATGGAAGCGGGCAATATATATACGAGGATAATGAACCCGACTACCGACGTTTTCGAGCAGCGCATGGCTGCCCTGGAAGGCGGGGTGGGAGCTCTCGCCGCGTCATCCGGTTCGGCGGCGATAACCTATGCCATCCTGAACATAGCGGAAAGCGGGGATGAGATAGTTTCCGCGAGCACGTTATACGGAGGTACATACAATCTTTTTTCGGTCACACTGCCGAAGTTCGGGGTTAAAACAGTATTTGTCGATCCCGACGATCCGGAGAACTTTGAAAAAGCGATAACGGAGCGTACAAAGGCATTATATATCGAAACCATCGGGAACCCGGGCATAAACCTGGTTGATATTGAAAAGGTTGCCGCCATCGCCCACGAGCATAAAATCCCGCTGATAGTGGATAATACCTTTGGAACGCCTTACCTTATAAGGCCTTTTGAATACGGCGCGGATATCGTCGTCCACTCGGCAACAAAGTTCCTCGGGGGTCACGGCACATCAATCGCAGGCATAATCGTGGATTCCGGTAAATTCGACTGGGAGAAAAGCGGAAAATTCCCGGGTCTTACCGAACCTGATCCGAGCTATCACGGCACCAGGTTTACGGAGGCGTTTGGAAAGGCCGCATATATCGGTAAGGTAAGGGTGCAGCTTTTAAGGGACACCGGCGCGTGTCTCAGCCCGTTCAACGCTTTTCTGCTGCTGCAGGGGCTGGAGACCTTATCACTAAGGGTAGAGAAGCATTTGTCGAATACTAAGAAGGTAGTGGAATTTTTGTGCGGGCATCCGAAGGTTAGCTGGGTGAATTACCCGTCAATTCCGGGAAACAAGTATTACGACCTGGCCCGAAAATACCTGCCGAAGGGCGCGGGCTCAATCTTCACGTTTGGAATAAAAGGCGGTATCGAAGCGGGCATCCGGTTCATCGAGAACCTTGAACTGTTTTCGCTGCTCGCTAATGTGGCGGATGCGAAGTCGCTTGTTATCCATCCGGCCAGCACAACGCATGCCCAGCTTTCGGGTGAAGAACAGCTTGCTACCGGTGTAACTCCCGATATGATAAGGATCTCGATTGGTATTGAGGATCCCGACGACCTGATCGAGGATCTTGCGCAGGCGCTGGATAAAGCATAATAATATAGCATTTAGGTGATATACGTAATGAAAAAGCGGGAATAAAACAGGAAAGAATCAAAAACAGAATAATGAAAGAGGTGGGATTATGGCAGGAATAGCGAAAAATTTAACCGAGCTTATTGGAAACACGCCTATGCTTGAACTTGTAAACTACAGCAAACATGAAGGACTTCAGGCAAGAATTATCGGCAAACTCGAGTATTTTAACCCCGTGGGGAGCGTTAAGGACAGGATCGGTTACGCGATGATCCGTGATGCTGAAGAAAAGGGGATTATTAACAAGGATACCGTTATTATCGAACCTACAAGCGGAAATACCGGGATAGCTCTTGCGTTTGTCGCCGCCGCAAAAGGCTACCGGCTTATTATAACACTCCCCGAGAATTTCAGCATCGAAAGAAGGAAGCTGATGATGGCACTCGGTGCCGAACTGGTTCTCACACCAGCCCATGAAGGCATGGGCGGCGCAATAAAAAAATCGAATGAGCTTGCCGCGCAGATAGAAAATTCTTTCATACCGCAGCAGTTTGAAAATCCGGCTAATCCGGAAATCCACAGGAAAACCACGGCGGAAGAGATATGGCGAGATACCGAAGGCAATGTTGATATTTTTGTTGCCGGTGTCGGAACGGGGGGAACATTAACCGGGGTCGGCGAAGTCTTAAAGAGCAGGAACAAAAATGTCAGAATTGTTGCGGTTGAACCGGCGGACTCACCGGTATTGTCCGGGGGCGTGAAAGGATTTCACAAGATACAGGGCATCGGCGCAGGTTTTATACCAAAGGTACTGAATACGGATATTATTGATGAGGTATTCCAGGTGCAAAATGAGGAAGCTTTCAAGACTTCAAGAATGCTTGCATCGCTTGAAGGGATTCTTGTAGGAATATCTTCCGGAGCGGCTGCTTTTGCTGCGACACAGATAGCCAAAAGACCCGAAAACAAGGGGAAGAATATAGTTGTAATCCTGCCTGATACGGGAGAGAGATATCTTTCGGCCGATCTGTTCGATTGACGGTTTATAGAAAAATAAGCAGGAAAAAGCCAGGGCGGAAATCCTGCCCTGGCATCTTGTTACATACGCATGCTCTGGCCGCTCTGCATACCCTGCTGCCCTTGCTGCTGCTGGCTGCCGCTCTGCAGTTGCGAATAAATCTGCTGTACCTGATTGGGCTGTGCCTGTGCCGCTGGCTGGTAATACCCTTTTTGTGTCGCATATTGGGCCAGTCTGTACTGGCGTTCTTCGTCGGCATCGCGCATTTGCTGGAAAGTTTTTCTAAGCTCGGGATTGCTGCTTTCGGATATCGCGCTGGCATAACCGGTCAAGCTGCTTTTCAGCGAGTTCAGATAATCGTTTACCATATCTTTTTCGGTCATCATAAAATCATCTCCTTACTGCAAAAATGACATCAGTTTCTGCTTATTGGCTTTC
This sequence comes from Clostridiales bacterium DTU069, assembly GCA_001512485.1. Classification (GTDB taxonomy): domain Bacteria; phylum Bacillota; class Clostridia; order DSM-8532; family DSM-8532; genus DTU069. Next base: position 48,590 of record LFRV01000129.1, read on the forward strand.
GCATCACTTGCGTCTTTCTGGAACATTTGCTTAAGAGTCTGGTCCTGGCACTGCTGCGCATATGTTTCAAGTTTTTTTACACATGTATCGTGGGCTCCTATCATATGGCGCAGGTTCTGCAGTTCCATTTCGTTGATTTGTGGCATATCGCTTCTCCTTTCCATGTTTCTATATTATATCGCTATTTAGTCTTGATAAAATATCAAAGATTATTCAATAACGCAAAATATCGGAAAAAGAAATATAAGTTTGACCCGAAGCCCACGGAGGAAGCATGGAACTCGATAGCAGAACGGATGAAGGGACAACTATCAGAGTATTGTTGTTAACTTAAGCGTTCACTAAAAGACGGTCGTATTTGTTAACCCTAATATGGTAAAATAAGTGAAGAGCCGTATATATGAATTAACTGAGGTAAAGAATATGATAAATAAGATTATTATAACCGACATGCAGCAGTCGGATATTTCCCAAGCCTTAAGAATGTGGCAGGATCAATATGAGCTTTATTGTACCGGTGATAAGGCATATCCCGATTATTGGAGAAAAAGCACAAAAGAAATGGAAGAGTTTCTGAAGAAGAAAATTGAAAGTAAAACCGCTGTTGCTGCCAGGCTTGATAATGTATTAATCGGTTATATGACATTCGATGAATTCCCGTTTAACGGAGAAAAGTCAGTTTTTTGTCCTGCAGTGGCTCATGCCGCTGTTGAGCAATATAAGGAAGAAGCATATTTATCCTTATATAAAAGCGTTTCGCAAGATTGGGCAAACAGAAACATATTTAACCATATGTGGACGATAAACTATAACGATTTCAGGCTCAGGAGTATTTTATATGATTTGGGTTTTGGTTCATATGTCATTGACGCATTTGCGTGTGCCAGTGATATAATAAGCGGCTGTTGTGAATATCAAATCAGAAAAGCCGGGCTGCAGGACATAGATACATTATTCCACCTGGTGGAAAAATCAAGAGAATATTATAGATCGGCTCCGCTTTTCCTTAAAAGGGACCAATATTCAAAAAAAGATTTGTCTGAAATCGTACAAAACGGTGGTGTGTTTATCGCCTGGGAAGGCAGCAATGCAATAGGTTTTATTAATGTAAGCATATCGCAAAGGCATAACATCATTGAATTGTCTGTAAGCAACGGCGGACTGATTGATGAGATAGGCGTATACATAAAACCTGAATACAGGGGTAAGGGACTGGGAAAAGAATTGCTCAAAAATGTGTTTGATTATTGCAGCAGTAATGGAATAAAAGGCATACACGTTGATTTTGAAACAGCTAATTTATTTGCGAACAAGTTTTGGAGGAAATATTTCAAGCCAATGCTTTTATCGGTCAGAAGAACTGTAAATAAGAATATCAACGATTAAACAATGGAAAGTATGACTTGTAAAAAAATAGAACAATATGCCAAAATGAAGTGATCGCGGAAATAATAGTTATGTTTAGATTATGTGAGGTTAAAAATGTAGGATCAAATTGAAACACCGTGGAAAGCAGCGTTTATGCAGGGATGGGAAGCGTTTAAAAACGGCTCTATCCCGATTGGGGCAGTAATTACCGATGAAATCGGAAATATCATATCAACGGGACGAAACCGTATATATGAGAATGATTCTTTAAACCCGAAAATTGCTCATGCGGAAACCGAGTGTTTGTCAAAACTGGATTTGGCAAAGTACCCCAACGTCAGGAATTACACTTTATATACGTGTATGGAACCGTGCCCGATGTGTTTCGGAACATTTATCATGAGCAATTTCCGCAGGCTGAAAATAGCGGCAAAAGACAGCTACTGCGGCGCCGTATATTTTCGTGATTTAGACCCGTACATAAAGTCGAAAAACATACAGGTCGAATTCGGGCCCGGCATTCTCCAGTTTGTTCAGTTAACGCTGCAATCATATTTTGAAATTAAGGCATGCGGAGGTAAAATCAATCACATAGTTGAACTGTTTTACCAGGATTGTCCTGATGCCGTAGAGACAGCAAAAGAATTTTACAGGGATAAATACCTCGATTATTGCGCGCAAAGAAATATTGAATTCAGGGATGTTTTTAATGCCATTATTTCAAACGTGAAGTAAAATATATGTAATTCAGGGAAACTTGTCATATGATTAAAGAAGTTAAATTTTGATCCAGCCTTTTTTGCACAGGAAAGCGGAAGAATTCCTGGAAAGCTGCAATTGAATGATTGCTATGTGCTAATCTATAGCAGCCATCAGGATTTGTTCACATAATTCATTGTACGATATTCCGAGTGCTTTAGCTTCCTGCGGAAGCAGGCTTGTAGGCGTCATACCAGGTAAAGTGTTTGCTTCCAGGCAGTACGGTTCATTGTTTTTATCCAGTATAAAATCTATACGCGAATAGAAACCGACTCTCAAAATATTATGAACCTTCAGGGCAATCGATTGCATTTCTTCTGCGATAGAATCGTCAACATCCGCCGGGCATACTTCGTCTGCCATGCCTTTTTGATATTTGTTTACATAATCGTAAAAACCCTTTTTGGGAATTATCTCAATTACGGGAAGGGCTCTTCCTCCCAGAATACCAATGGAAAATTCTCTGCCATCTATTTTGTCTTCAATCATTATCATATTTTCATACAGCTTTGCATAATTAACTGCTTTATTTAGTTCGTCAGGATTTTCCACGATTGAAACACCAATGCTTGATCCGCAGCTGCACGGCTTTACAACGCAAGGATAGGTTATATTACTGAAATCACAGTCATCGGAATTTTGAATATTATATATGCGCCAGTTTGGTGTTTTTATATTGTTCAGCAGTATAAGCTTTTTTGAGATGTCTTTGTCCATTGCAAGCAGACTGCCGATATATCCTGTTCCGGTATAGCGAATGCCGAATGAATCGAAAACAGCCTGTAACTGCCCATTTTCACCAATAGATCCGTGCAATGCGATAAATACAACATCGCAAGCTTTACATATTTCAATAACATTTTTGCCGATTAAACTGTCCCCATTGTCAGATTCCTTTTTTAACAGTTCCAGGTCGGGCTCGGTAGAAGGTATCTGATAGCTGTATCTTTTACTCGAGCCTTTATTCAAAAACTTTGCTTTACTGATATCGGGCTGCCCCAAATACAGATCAAGCAGCAGTACATCATGCCCGTTTTCAATAAGAGCATTGGCAATCAATGACCCCGACGACAGCGACACATCCCTTTCAGGGCTTAAACCCCCGGCCAATACAACTACTTTCATAATTTTCTTCCTTTTCGGATGGCGATGCCTTTATTCAATAATTATTCACTTGCCATGAATTTTTTCTCAGTTTTTTTCGCTGCGCTTTACATTTTATCATAAACAAGTTCAGACGGTAAGTATTATAAAAATATCAAGGAACTGTTTCTTGTAAAATATTGCAACAAAGTTTAATTTGTGGCACAATCAGAACAAGAATGGAACGATGGTATGGCTATTACGAAGCGCAGAGAAGCTGTCTGAAATGCGTTTATGAGCATTTATCGGACGAAATACGGTGTTCAAAGGAATCGGCATCCTGACCGTTAAGCGTTTGGCGTAACGAAATGGAGTATGATTAAGAGGAGGAATGAATTATGACTATATACAAACTGGACAAAAACAATATTCCTTATGTTGCAGGATTAATGGCGGAAATTAAACCTGAATGGTGGGATTATGAGGATGGAGTCAGACAGTTAAGCGATGTCGGCAGCTCCGTAAAAAATGTAGGGTGGTATATGGGTGAAGATGAGAAACATCCTAAAGGTTGGATTCTTTGTGCCGAATATGAGTTGTATTCCTGTTTGAGCATAGAATGCCTCGGATATAATGAAAACGGGAAATTTGCGGCGGAACATCAACTTCAGCCGTTAATTGAGGAAGCTGAAAAATATGCCCGCGATAAAGGGCTTCGTATATTTCGTTATATAATCAGTTCAATTGATATATCTTGCCATGGAAGGGAATTGAACGAGTATTGGAAAGAGTTAAGAGATTTAAAATCCCTCAACCGGGCGCATTTTGATTATTTTGTCAAGTGCGGATTCAAACCTGCCGGATTTATGCCAAACTGCTACGGAAGAAATTTTCATGGAATAATAATGATAAAAGAATTATAAATATTTTATATTCATATTGCCGGAAAGGGGTCAAATTATGATTATTAGAAAAATGACAATAGCTGATTATGATAGTGTTTATGATTTATGGCTGAATACCCCGGGGATGGGCTTGAATAATATGGATGATTCAAAACAGGGGATTGAAAAATTCTTGCGGCGGAATCCTGAGACATGTTTTGTCGCTGAAAAGGATAACCGGATTATCGGTGTGATTCTATGCGGAAATGACGGGAGGAGGGGATACATTTACCACACTGCGGTACTGGTAACGGAACGAAAAAGAGGAGTCGGAACCGCGTTGGTTGATGCGGCCGTAAAAGCATTGAAAAATGAAGGAATTAATAAAGCGGCATTAGTTGTTTTTTCAAAAAATGAATTGGGAAACTCCTTTTGGGAAAAAAGAGGGTTTATAACCAGAGAAGATTTAATATACAGGAACAGGTCGATAAATGAACTAACAAGAATTGATACATAGTACTTATAATAATTATCCAATTTATTATATGGAGTAAAAAACTTTCTCAGGACAGTTCTAAAACATCTGGATATAACTAATTATTTTGTACAAAGGGTACGAAATCCAAGGATATTTTTAATACTGTTATATTACTGTACTGGCGCAGAGAAAATAAACATAATTAAGGAGACACTTCTGCCATATGATTAAAGTAAAATTTTATGACATAGGTACAATTGATGACAACAAACTGTTATTTGCCGTAATAATGGCAAAATTTCGCGGGCAATGGCTTTATGTAAGACACAGGGACAGGGATACATGGGAAATTCCCGGAGGTCATCGGGAAGAAAATGAAACAATATATGAAACCGCATCAAGAGAATTGATTGAAGAGACGGGAGCCGCAAAGTTTAGCATAACTCCGGTATGTATCTATTCTGTAGAAAAAGAAGATACTAAACATACCGTATCTTTTGGTCAGCTATTTTATTCAGAAGTAGAAGTGCTGGACAACAAGCTTCTGTTTGAAACAACCGAGGTTAAATTGTTTGATGATGTACCGGATAATTTAACCTATCCCATGATCCAGCCTTTTTTATATAAAAGGGTACTGCAGTTCCTGAAAACGGATAATTAAGTGATTAGAGCGCAATATATCGTATGCTTTGCCACATCATAAATCTCAATTTCTTAGCACAGCTTGAGAATAAATCTGTCTCTTGCTGCATTTGAAATTTAAGCAGGTTTTTTGCTCCTTGGTTATATGTGAGCAGGTATGGTAAAATGGGTACAGGGAGAAAAAAGAGGTTTGCGGGAAATGAAAAAAAGTGTTTTGTTGATATTTTGTATATCCGTATTTTTTTTGGTTTTTGCCGTGATTAGCTCTGCTAACTCGGCTGAACCTCCATCCATTGTGATAATTGTTAATAATCCGCCTGAGAACCTATCGATTTCCCTGGAAGATACAATGACTAAAGCAATAGTTTATAAAAAAGCCTGGGAGGCGCAGTACAGTTTCTATTCACGGGATTTGCGCGGCGACAGCAGCCATACTCTGATTGTATCAAATGACACTGATAGTGATTATTACAAAATAGATGTCCCAGTTCAGTCTTATCGGAATATCTATACATTGGACATAAAAAATAAAATTATAACTCCCGGAATTCATCCTCTTCGTTCTGTTATTCTCGTATCACTGCGCGTCTTTCTTACATTGCTGATTGAAGGATGCATCTTCTGGCTGTTTGGTTTTAGAGGTAAAAAGAGCTGGGTTTTGTTTCTTGTTATTAACCTTGTGACACAGGGAGCGCTTAATTTATGGCTGGATAGCTTTGCTATTACGCAATCATATCTTATATTAGCCCTTTTCGTGGGAGAAGTTCTAGTATTTATTACTGAAATCGCGCTGTTTTCTATTGCCGTTAAAGAACACAAGGTGCTGAGGAGAATCGTTTATACCCTTTCCGCCAATACAGCCAGTTTAGTCGCGGGCGGATTTCTAATTACGTTACTTCCGGTTTAACATATCACCTCTTACATTTAGCTTGGAACGTTTATAAAAAGTTTTCGTCTTAATCATTGGGAGGTGTTCAGTGTGAAAAAAATCACTTTACTTCTTGCACTGATGCTAACGTTAACGGCTTGCAGTAATTTAACTGCCACAAACTTAATGGCAGGCATTAAAAGAAACGACACTGCTCCAATTGTAATTGATGGCTCGCATGAAAACAGCGTTGACAAAGTAACGAAAATCGCCGGTTTTTCTCTTGATATTTTCAAAAAAATATACGGAAACGAAAATATACTTACTTCACCGCTTTCTATTGTATCCGCCCTGGCCATGACAGCAAACGGTGCGGATAATGAAACACTGTCACAGATGGAAGAGTTTTTCGGCTCGGACATAGACGGCCTGAACGAATTTTTATATGCCTACAGGCTCTATCTCCCCACTGCGGACAAATACAAAGTAAGCCTTGCCAACTCAATATGGTTTAAGGATAAAGAAAGCCTGACGATAGAAAAGGAATTTTTGCAGACAAATAAGGACTATTATAATGCCGAGGTTTATAAAGCGACCTTTGACGACAGCACAAAAAATGATATTAACGCCTGGGTGAAAAAAAAGACGGACGGGCAGATACATAAACTTTTGGAGGAAAAGCCGCCGGAAGATTCGGTAATGTACCTTATAAACGCGCTTTCTTTTGATGCTGAATGGCAGAGTATCTACAAGGACACTTCCGTGCGTGAAGGCGAGTTTACCGCACAGGGCGGCAGTAAAAAGACGGCTGATTTTATGCACAGTACCGAATACGGCTATATTGAGCTGCCTCATGCCATCGGATTTTCAAAGCCATATGCCGATTACCGCTATTTCTTTGTAGCGTTATTACCCGATGAAGGGCTTAAAGTTTCGGATTTTATTGACTCAATAGATGGCGAAACATTAATTGATGCCGTTAAGAATCAAAGCGATGACATGGTGTACGTCTCTATGCCCAAATTTACATTTGAATACGGCAAAGAGCTTTCGGAAACATTAATGGAATTGGGCATAAATAATGCTTTTGATGCGGACCTTGCAGATTTCAGCTCTCTCGGGCATTCAAAGGAAGGCAATATTTTTATAAGCCGTGTTATCCATAAAACAAAAATTGAAGTAGACGAAAGAGGTACAAAAGCAGGCGCCGTTACTGCAGTAGAAATGGCTTCCGGCTCTGCCGCCCTGACAGAGCCGAAGATTGTTGAATTAAACCGCCCGTTTTTCTTTTTGATAGTGGACAGCGAGTTTAATATGCCGATTTTTATGGGCGTTCTAAACGATGTGACATGAAAAGTGAGTAAAATCTATATTCCGTAGTTAAACTTGTATTTATTTTTTACGGCCGCCTTCCAGGACTTCAAGTTTGGCATCGTGGTTGCTTACTTTGTGGGAAAGGTTGTCTAGCTTGGCCTCAATACGATCAAACCGCTTATCATGCTCATCGAACCGTTTATCATGTTCATCGAACCGTTTATCATGTTCCTCCAGTTTTTCATATAACTGCTTATATCCATCGAAGAGAGCGTCTATTTTTTTGCCATGTACATTTTCAATCCGGATAATATCGGTTTTGTCAGCTTTTTTATCAATTTTTTCTTCTAAAACATCAAATCTCTTATTGATGTCTGCATACATTTTTTCAATTAATTCGAAGGTTTTATCTTCCACATTACCCGCCTCCTTATTTTTCGGGAATAATTATATCATAACAAAATAATGGAAGGAAGAAAAATTTATGGAAGCAATAAATATATTATAACTAAAAAAGCAAGGGCCGAATTACTTGATGCCCTTGCTTTTTCAANNTGGTCGGAGTGACTGGATTTGAACCAGCGACCTCTTGCACCCCAAGCAAGCACTCATACCAAACTGAGCTACACCCCGAACGCGGCATATAGTATTATAATGCATTACTGCAAAAATCTCAAGAGCTTCAATGAAAAATATCTTTAGAAAAATGACTAAAAAGGCCGCACAAGCGCAATATATACCATGTATGGCAAAATTTCAGACTGTTTATGATTGATGTTAGTGAAACGAATGCCTGCCATCAGAGGTATAAACGAGATGATACACTTCGAATGTAATTTTGAAATAACAAATAGAGGGTTTTACAGCAACTTCAACACACTGTTTATTTGACTTAAAAAAAGGAGGATTGGAATGTCAAAAAAAATGGAAACAATGGACGGCAATGCGGCGGTCGCATATGCTTCATATTTTTTTACCGAAGTCGCAGGAATATACCCTATTACACCTTCTTCGCCGATGGCCGAACTTGTCGACGAATGGTCCGCGCATGGAAGAAAAAACATGTTCGGCCAGCCGGTCAAAGTAATCGAAATGCAATCGGAAGCCGGAGCATCCGGGGTTGTACACGGTTCCCTCGCAGCGGGAGCTCTTACGACAACATACACGGCATCCCAGGGGCTTTTGCTGATGATACCGAATATGTACAAAATATCCGGCGAGCTTCTGCCCGGCGTTTTTCATGTGTCGGCAAGGGCAATCGCGTCGCACGCCCTTTCGATATTCGGAGATCATCAGGATGTTATGGCATGCCGTCAGACGGGTTTTGCGCTCCTTGCATCTTCAAATGTCCAGGAAGTTATGGATTTGGGCACGATAGCTCATTTATGCGCTATAAAATCGCAAATTCCATTTCTTCATTTTTTTGACGGATTCAGGACTTCCCATGAACAGCAGAAGATAGAACTGATTGATTATGAACAGATAAGGCCGCTTGTCGATTATAACGCAATAAATGAGTTCAGGGAGCGTTCGTTAAACCCCGAACGCCCGACGGTAAGAGGCACCGCACAAAATCCGGATATATATTTTCAGAATAGAGAAGCGTCAAACAAGTTTTATGACGCGGTACCGGGCATAGTCGACAATTACATGAACGAGATAAACAAGCTCACAGGCCGTAATTACAAACCGTTTAACTATTACGGCGCCGAGGACGCGGAATATGTAGTTGTTTCGATGGGCTCGGTCTGTGACTGCGTTGATGAGGTCGTGGACTACCTTACGGAAAGAGGCTGGAAGGCGGGGGCAATTCGCGTTCACCTGTACAGACCGTTTTCGATTGAGTATTTTATTAACTCATTACCGAAAACGGTAAAAAAAATAGCGGTGCTTGACAGGACAAAAGAACCCGGGGCGGCAGGTGAACCGCTGTACCTCGATGTAATTAACGCGATAAAAGAAAGCGGGCTTAACGTGGAAACGGTGGGCGGAAGATTCGGTCTTGGCTCGAAGGATACGACTCCTTCCCAGATTTATGCCGTATTTAACAATCTTAAAAAGGATAATCCTAAAAACAGGTTTACGATAGGGATTGTTGATGATGTAACAGGATTATCTCTTGAAGAGGAGGAAATCATCATTACCGTGCCCAAGGGAACAATAAGCTGTAAATTCTGGGGTCTTGGTTCGGACGGTACCGTAGGCGCAAACAAAACGGCGGTGAAAATAATCGGAGAACATACCGATTTATATGTACAGGCGTATTTTTCGTACGACAGCAAAAAATCCGGCGGTTCCACCGTTTCCCACCTAAGATTCGGTCCAAAGCCGATCCGTTCCCCGTACCTTGTCTTTAACGCTGATTATATTGCCTGCCACAATCAATCTTTCGTTAATCATTTCGATCTGCTTAAAGGACTTAAAAAGAACGGGATATTTGTCCTTAACTGCCAATGGAGTGAAGATGAACTGGAATCCAGGCTCCCGGCGTCAATGCGGCGGTATATAGCCCGTAACGATATTGATTTCCATATCATTAACGCAACGGATATAGCGGTTAAGGCAGGGCTCGGAAACCGTATAAACATGGTGATGCAAATGGTGTTTTTCAAGCTTGCCGGGATAATACCGGTAGACGATGCAATAAGACATCTGAAAAAATCGGTTGAAGAAGTTTACGGCAGAAAGGGACAAAAGATTGTCGACATGAATAAGACAGTCATAGACAATACTTTGGAGGCTCTGGTAAAGGTAAAAGTTCCGGAATCCTGGAAGGACGCGAAGGACGAAGAGTTTCCGGAAAAAGACGAGCCCGATTTTGTAAAACAAATACAAAGGCCTATGGCACGGCATGAAGGCGACGAGCTTCCGGTGAGCGCGTTTATCGGCATGGAAGACGGCCGGTTTCCAGTAGGGACGACAAAATATGAAAAACGGGGCATCGCTGTTTTTGTACCGCAGTGGCAAATAGATAAATGCATCCAGTGCAACCAGTGTGCGTATGTCTGCCCGCATGCGGTTATACGCCCGATTTTATTAAATAAGGAAGAACAGATAAAAGTTCCCGATACGTTTAAAGCCGCGGACGCGAGAGGAAAAGGGCTTGAACAGTATAAATACCGTATTCAGATAAGCCCTCTTGATTGCACCGGTTGCGGGAACTGTGCCGATATATGCCCTGCTCCCGGTAAAGCGCTTATTATGAACGATGCCGAAGAGGAAATAGAAAAAGAAGCGGAAAACTGGGAGTTCAGCCTGTCCGTACCGGAAAAGGAAACGGGACTGAATCCGTATACATTAAAGGGAAGCCAGTTTAAAAGACCGTTGTTTGAATTTCACGGAGCGTGCCCGGGGTGCGGAGAAACTCCTTATATTAAGCTAATAACGCAGCTTTTCGGAGACAGGATGGTAATAGCGAATGCCACGGGATGTTCATCAATATACGGGGCGAGCGCGCCGTCGATTCCTTACACGACGGATTCGAAAGGCAGGGGGCCGGCATGGGGGAACTCGCTGTTTGAAGATAACGCCGAATACGGGTACGGCATTTATCTCGGAGCGAAACAGATACGAGAAAAAATAGCCGATTTGATGCGTGACGCTATGAACATGGATATAGACAGCGAAGCAAAGGAGGTTTTCCAGCAGTGGCTCGACAGTTTCGACAACGGGGAAAAATCAAGAAAAGCCTCTGAGGACGTTCTTGAAGCTCTGCGAAAAAACCCTGATAATCCTGTTTATAAACAGATACTTTCATTGAAAGACTATCTTGTCAAACAGTCGGTGTGGATTATCGGGGGGGACGGCTGGGCGTATGACATTGGCTTCGGAGGTGTCGATCATGTTCTTGCGATGGGTGATGATATAAACATACTCGTTCTTGATTCGGAAGTCTATTCAAACACGGGCGGCCAGTCTTCAAAATCCACGCCAACCGCGGCGGTGGCGAAGTTTGCCGCGGCAGGTAAGAAAACGAGAAAAAAAGACCTTGGTATGATGGCAATGAGCTATGGCTACGTATATGTAGCCCAAATAGCGATGGGAGCGAACATGAACCAGACGATAAAGGCGATTGCCGAAGCCGAAAACTACAAAGGCCCTTCGCTTATAATAGCCTATTCTCCGTGTATTAACCATGGTATAAGGACAGGTATGGGAACCAGCATAATGGAAGAAAAAAAGGCAGTTGAATCGGGTTACTGGCATCTTTACCGCTATAACCCGGAACTTAAGGAACAGGGCAAAAATCCGTTCATACTTGATTCCAGGGAACCATCGAAAGAATTCAGGGATTTCATAAAAGGGGAAATAAGGTACGCCCAGCTTGCGAATGTTTTCCCGGATATAGCAGAAAAAATGTATGATGCCGCAGAAAAACACGCAAAGGAAAGATATGAAAAATACAGGAGCCTGGCCGGAATCAGCGAATAAAAACCGCCCACTAAAACAAATTAACTGCAAAAGAGGTGTTTGAACACTGTCGTTCAAACACCTCTTCTTCTTATTTCTATTATCCGCTAATGTTTTATTTCCCAAAAAACTCCTGTGTAAGTCGTTCAACATAAGTATCCAACTTACCCATCTTGTCCAGATGTGTCAACAACGTATAGCGTCCGTTCAGAGAAACGCCGTGATAAAAACTTTCCCGGAACAGTTCGGGAGTAATCCCCAAAATTTCCGGATTGCTGAAATCACCCAATGCTTTCAGAATCTGCCCAATTGCGTCGGGGGCAGGCAGCGTATAGCCCGCATCCAGCCCGAAATCCTGCTGCGCCATTTCATACATACGCAACGCAACAATCGTTCCGAAACCGACCAGATTGCCATGCAGCGGGCAATCTCCTCCCTGATTGGCAAAGACTGTCTCCCAATGGTGCGCCAGTTGGTGTTCGGAACCTGAAGCCGGGCGGGAATTTCCGTTCATGCTGATGGCAATCCCGGAAAGAATCAGCGTATCCGCCATATCCCAAATGGCCTGGGAATTTCGTTTAACCACCTGCAGATACTGTTCCTCCGTCCGCCGGCAAGCCTGTTTTATCATCCCGGCAATCTCCGGACAATAGACTTCACCAGTTTCCCGATGGGACAGACGCCAGTCCGCAATAGCAACATGTTTGCCCAGAATATCTCCGACTCCCGCCGCCAGCATTCGATCCGGTGCTGTAATCATCAGATCCGTATCGGCCAGTATTCCGTAAGGGGTACCCAGCACAACCGAACGTTTCTGCCCATCCATCACAACAGCCGAAGTCAGGGATGCATAACCATCCATCGACGGCGCGGTTCCGATGATAATATAGGGAATGCCGCAATGAACCGATACTACCCGTGAAAGATCGTTCATCGTACCGGAACCGATGGTCACAATGAGTTGCGTATCCAACGGCATTCGAATCAGCGCCGCTCCGATCAGTTCCTCATTCAGAATATAATGTTCTTTCCGGTCAAATACCAGTTCGTCAATCCGACAGCCCGCCTGATGAAGCATTTCAAATACCGCATCATGAGCCAACGGCATTGTATGATGATCACCAATCAAAAAAACATTTTTTGCCGGAAAATCTTCTAAAATCGTTGTCAGTTCCTTTACGACTCCGGGACCAGAGAAAATTTTTTTGATCGGAACAGAATGTTGACGTTCACATGCGCTGCACCATCGATTCATATCCGCCAGCGCCGACAAATTTAATCGTTCACTCATTTCGCTGATGTCCTGCCTTCCTGAAATCATGCCACGATTCTTTTATTATGTTAACATATATAAAGAAAACATACAATTGGACATCATATCAGGTATGCCCAGCTTGCGAATGTTTTTCCGGCTATAGCCGAAAAAAGTATGATGCCGCGGAAAAACACACAAAAGAAATATATGAAAAAACATGAACCTGGCCGAAAGAGTAAAATAATAAATAAAATCGGGAAATTGAATGCCTCCGCCGGAAAGGAACTTTTCGGATTTTTTGGCGTCTAACCAATAAAAGCTGCTGTTGTGGATTTTATTTGCTCTGTTGCGTGGTAAAAGGAAACTTTACTTAATATAAAGCAAAATGTTGTAAGTTAAAGAGATAAATTTTACAGGCGGAGGTGTGATTTATATGAAAATAAAAGGTTTATTCGCGTTAGTTTTAATACTTTCACTTGCTTTTGCAAGCTGTGCCGATATACCCGGAAGTAATACGACGGGAGAGAGCCCGGATATAACCGGCCCCGGAATTATTGAACAGAACGGCAATGATATGGAAAATGAAGATGGTGAAGACGAAAAGAAGCCGGTTGACGATCAAAAGACGCCGGATGAAGCCGGAGAAATTACTTCAGGCGGTGAAAAGAACACGGAATTAATTCTGGCAAACCGCAAATTCTCATGGGAGATTTTCAAAAAAATAAATGAAGAGGATTCGAAGAAAGACATATTCATATCGCCGCTTTCGATATCGACGATGCTGACAATGGCTTTAAACGGCGCGAAGGGCACTACCAAGGAAGCGATAGAAAACGCGCTGTTCGTGCATGGCATGGACATTGACAAAATCAACCGCGGTTATGCGTGGCTTATTGACAGGCTTAACGGCATTGACGAAAAAATTAAGCTTGATATTGCCAATTCGATATGGATTAGGGACGGGTTTGATGTTAAGCCGGACTTTATCGAGAGAAACCGCAGATACTTAAACTCCGAGGTAAGGGTTTTGGATTTCAGCAAGGCCGACGCGGCTGGTACGATAAATAACTGGATATCGCAGAAGACGAACAACCTTATAACCGGAATGATTGACCCGCCGATACCTGATGATGTTATGATGTACCTTATTAACGCGATATATTTCAAGGGCGAGTGGGCCGAACAGTTTAACGAGGAAAACACTTCGAAGCAGGATTTTCATGCAATTGACGGAAAAACCGATAAGGTTTTAATGATGCGGCGGACCGGCAGAGTTGACTATGTCAGCACTGATGATTACAGGGCGGTAAGCCTTCCATACGGGAATAAAAAAACATCAATGATTATAATACTTCCTGATATGGACATTAATGAATTCATCAGCGGCATGGATAATGAAAAATTCGGTGAACTGCTTGACGGATTAAGGCCAGTAAGCGATTTGAACCTGCAGATTCCCAAATTCAAAATGGAGTACGGCATAAAGGAACTGAACGATACACTGGAAGCTATGGGGATGGGAGTGGCTTTGTCGCATGACGCCGACTTTACAGGCATTACGGATGAATTATTTATTAGCAGGGTATTGCATAAGGCTGTAATCGACGTGAACGAGGAAGGAACCGAAGCAGCCGCGGCAACGGTCGGCGAGATGAAAACTACAGCGGTTGTCGAACCTGTTTCGTTTATAGCCGATCGCCCGTTCCTGTTTGTAATTGCCGATATCGAAGAAGGAAACATTCTTTTTATCGGAAAGAAAGCATACGGTGACAGATAGTAATGGTAAGGCAGGGGGCGGCACCCCCTGCCTTTTTCATTTCTGGTTTTGATCGACATATTCCTTTGCGTTTATTACGCCTGATTCGGTCGGAATCAAGACATTCGAAACACGCTTTGTTTTCCGCATATCTGCCCATGACGCGGTGTTGTGCCTTTCAATGGGTTTTTGCAGGTTTGTTGGTTTAGTTCTGTTATCAGCCATAAAACTGCTCCTTTTTTTTTATATTATGGCCTGTATTTTTTACTTTATCCGTTTAAATCTGTCCCGAATCTTAAAGGTAGCAACCATTACATCATCTTCAGGATAATACCTTACCTCAATTACTTATTTACTCTCCGGCGCCTTTTATAATGCAGAAACACTTTGAGTCTCGTATCAAAAAGCGAACCGGCGATGCGAATGTTAAGAAAATATGCTGTTTGTGTCTTACTCGCCGTATTGATTTTCGCAGCGGATACACAAACAATATTAGATATAATTGTATAAAAGAACCATTTAATAATTGTATTACAGTGTATTCGGCAGTATATGTAAATTAGTACCGGGCAAAAACAGTTTTAATTTTCCGAACATGGATTTATTTCTATTTATTATATGCATTTGCTTGGATTAAACGTTTTTATTCTTTATAATAATAATAATAAAGTCACAGGAATTAAAATTCGCATGAAAACAGGCATATACCGCATCGGTGGGACTTCAGATATTTGCTGTCCGTAACTGCTGCGCATTACCTGTGATTCTGAATGGCTGCGTTTTGGCAGACGATAGATGGGTTTTGTTTGAAACATCAAAGAGATAATGGGAGTGCGATATGAAAAGAATAGACTGTAAAAAGTTTGCTGCGTTTGTTTTATTTGTTTTAGCGGCTTTGCCGCAGGGGTGTATAGTAAAGAACAAGGAAAACATTCCCGGGCCTGCAGGTCCTGAAACGGTTTCTCCCACTGTCACGGCGGAACCTTCACAGACTCCGGTTCCGACGCCGGTTCCGACTCTGACTCCAACTCCTGTTTCTGAGCCGTCCGTTCCTTCGTCAGGGAAAAACAGCGGTGTGAAGGTAAAAGGGATTTATCTTACAAGCTGGACGGCAAGCAGTAAAGAAAAAATGGAGTATTTCATAAAGCTTGCCAATGAAACCGAGATTAATACATTTGTAATTGACGTAAAAAATGACGATGGGATTGTAAGTTACGAATCCGATGTGAAAGCGGTTAAGGAAGCGGGAACATATATGAAGAAGTATGATCCCGAGGAACTGATAAAAACGCTGCATGACAACGGAATATATGTTATAGGAAGGGTAGTCTGCTTCCGCGATCCTGCCTGCTCAAAAAAATATCC
>LFRV01000125.1 GCA_001512485.1 Clostridiales bacterium DTU069
GCTCCGTTTTCAAAAGCTTTATCAATAAAATCATGCCCGTCAAAATTTTTGCCGCGAATAGCAAAAAACAGGCTGCCCGGCTTCAATGTCCTTGTATCAGTGCTTACCGTGTCCATTTCGATACCTGGATTTCCTATAAGTTTACCGCCTATCCATTCGGCGATTTTATCGGCGCGCATCTTGTCCATTTAATCACTCCAGTTCGTCGAGTATTTCCCTTACTATTTCCCGTTCGTCGTAATGAATGGTTTTGTCTCGGAATATTTGATATGTCTCATGACCTTTCCCCGCAAGCAGAATAATATCCCCGCTTTCTGCATTATCCATCGCATAGCGTATGGCTTCCGTCCTGTCCTGGATAATAATATATTGTCCGCCTGTCAGTTTTATTCCTTGCACAATGTCCTTTATAATACCGGCAGGGTCTTCCGTTCTCGGATTATCCGACGTAATTATAGTTAAATCGGCAATTTCTCCCGATATTTTTCCCATTTCCGGCCTCTTGCCTTTGTCCCTGTCTCCGCCGCATCCGAAAACACTGATCAGCCTGTTCGGAACAAATTCTTTTATTGTTTTCAGTATATTTTCAAGGCTGTCCGGAGTGTGCGCATAATCAATCATAACGGTATAAGGTTTTCCGGGTGTCGGAACGATTTCGGCGCGTCCCGGAACATGTATGTCTTTAAGCCCGTTTACAATATGGTCGGCATTTACATTCATGATCCCCGCTGCGCCTATCGCGGCCAAAGCATTATAAACGGTAAAACGGCCCGGCACCGATACCTCAACGGTACGGCTGAACCACGGGGTATGAACATCAAAACGGACTTTATCGGCATACGTGACAATATTACCGGCCGTAATATCTGCCCGGTTTTCCACTCCGAATGTCAGGCACGGGCATTCGCTTTCTTCAAGTATGCGCGCGGAATAAGGCGAATCAATGTTGACAAGACCGCGCTCGGCCATTTTAAACAGTTTGAGTTTGGAATTCAGATAATCCTCCATATCGGTATGCTCATTGGCGCCGATATGATCCTTTGAAAAATTTGTAAACACGCCAATCTTAAATTGCGACGCTGCCACCCTGCTGAGTTTCAGCCCCTGTGATGAAACTTCCATGACAACCGAATCTGCGCCTTTATCTCCCATTTTGTCAAATAATTCCTGCAGATCATATGATTCGGGAGTCGTTCTCTGTGCCGGTATTTTTTCACTTCCTATGCTGTTTTCAACAGTACCGATTAAACCTACCGTTTGGCCCGCCTGTTCGAAAATGGATTTAATCATGTACGTCGTCGTGGTCTTTCCTTTAGTACCGGTAACCCCTATAAGATTAAACCTGTTTGATGGGTGTCCGAAGAAAGCCGCGGATACATGGGCCAGCGCGTATCGTGTGTCCGGTACTTTAATCACGGTCGCATCGTCGAATACCGTAATGTCCTTTTGGACCAAAAAAACCGAAGCTCCATTATCGGCAGCAGACAGCGCGAACTTATGTCCGTCTGTTTTAAAACCGTCTATGCATACAAATAAAGATCCCGGCACCGCTCTTCTCGAATCATATACGACGCGGGTGACATCTTTATTTATTGTTCCGTTAATGCTTATTACGGGAAGCCCTTCAATCATTTTCGCAAGTTCCATAGTATCCCTCCGGTAAACAGCCTTTCCATTTTTTATTAATATTAATCCACAACAGTGTGTTCAAACCATATCGTGACAACCTGACCTTTGTTGAGTTCAACTCCCGGCTCATACTCCTGCCGTCGCGCTTCCCCGATGCCTTCAACCTTTATGTTCAGCCCGGCCTTTCTGAGCGATTCGGCCGCTTCACTGATGGTTTTGTTAAGAACATCCGGCATAACAACGGTTATTTTCTTTTCGGGTTCGTATGTATATAGTATTACCGTAGAGCCGCTTGGAACACTGCTATTCGGTTTCGGTGTCTGTTCCATTATTATCTCATCGTCTTCCTTGTATTCGCCTTCCACTATATAATTTAATTCGTAGCTTTCAAGTTTTTTGCGGGCATCGGCGAGCGTAAGGCTTCGGACTTCGGGAACGGAAACTTCCTTAAGCATAAGCTTCCTGTCCATTTCCGTATATTCCCGCTCAACACGCAAGTAATCAAGGATCTCTTCCATCAGTTTGCCGGCAACGGGCGCCGCGAGCATTCCGCCCGAATGCGGATAAACCTGCGGGTGGTCAAGTATTACGAGCAGTACAACCTGCGGATCATCCGCAGGCGCAAATGCCGCAAACGAAGCGATATAGCGTCCTTCCGATTCTGTCTGCTCCGTTTCCGATGTTCCCGTCTTGCCCGCTATCCTGTATCCGCTTACATACGCGTTCCTTCCCGTGCCTTCCGAAACGACTCCTTCGAGGATTTCCCGCAGTGTATCGGAGGTTTGTTTTGATATAACCTGCCTCACAACCTGGGGTTCATATTTCTCGATTATGTTCCCCTGGCTGTCGCTGATCTGTTTTACTATCAGTGGTTTCATAAGATAGCCGCCGTTTGCGATTGCACTGTACGCGGTAACGAGCTGCAGCGGAGATATTGTAAACCGCTGTCCGAAAGAACTAACGGCAAGATCGAGTTCCATCGGTTTTTTATGCCATAAGTACTGCGAATCTTCAGGTTCACCGTTTAATGTGATTCCCGTTTTCTGCATAAATCCGAAATTCCTCGCATAGCGGTAAAACTTGTCTATACCCAGCGCAAGAGCGGTTTTTACAAAAACCGGATTGCATGAGTTGTAAACACCCATCCGGAAAGTTTCGGCTCCATGCCCTCCCGCTCTCCAACAGTCAATATTGTATCCGGCCATATGAACCGTATTGCAGACAAATTCGGTTTCAGGAGTTACTACTCCCTCTTCGAGCGCCGCTGCTGACGTTATTGCTTTAAACGTCGAACCGGGTTCATATGTATCCATTAAAGCCTTGTTCCTGAATACCGTCTGGAACAGCAGGTTTACATCTTCAACGCTCGACTGTCCCTCCCAGTCTTCTTTTTCTATAAAATCGGGCTTTTTAAAAGGGTCATTAGGGTTATAATCCGGTTTTGAAGCCATCGCCAGTATTTCTCCGGTTTTCGGAACCATTACTATAGCGGCGGCGCCGCGTTTAAGGTTATAGTCCAGCATTGCTTTTTCAAGAGCCTTTTCGGTAAAGTGCTGTATTGTCTCATCAATCGTAAGATATATATCATACCCGTCAACAGGTTCAATATACCGCTCCGGACTGTATTTTACCTGCCTGCCGCCCGCATCTACTTCAACCATTACCATTCCGGGCTCACCGCTGAGCATCGCGTCATAATACTTTTCTATACCATTCAGTCCCTGGTCGTCAACCCCGGTGAATCCTAATACGTGTGACGCCAATGTGCCGTTAGGATAGAAACGCTTTGAGTCTTCATCGACGCAAATGCTGTCAATACCGTTTTCAACCAAATATTCACGGACTTTTTTCCCAATCTCTTTGTCTACCTTTCTTTTTATATATGCCCATCTGGAGTTTTCAATAAGCTTTGCCTTTACTTCTTCAGCCGTCATGTCAAGTATTTCAGCAAGAGCGGACGCTATTTCGTCTATCTTTTCCGGGTTGTCTTTCATTTTGTCCTTAAAATCCTGCGGGTTTACCGATATAGTTTCAACCGAACCGCTTATTGCCAGCCCCTGCCCGTTCCTGTCATAGATTGTTCCCCTTTTCGGGCTGATGATGCGGTTACGGGTTTGAGCGAAATAAGCCTGCCTTGAATACTCTTCGCCTTTCACAATCTGATAATAACCTAATCTGATAATAAGGGCAATCAAAAGAACAAAATATGTAAGCATTAAAAAAAATGATCTTCGTTTTACATTTTTGTTTTTGGAAACCATCCAATCCCCCTTTTCGGGCAATAAAAACGTCTCATATTGCAAAAAAGGACTTTAGATTGCCGCTTATGCATAATATCGTTTAGCTGCTCTTCAATCTATTGTCCCATATATTTCTTACTATATATTATATTCGCCACAAACTACATTTTGACTGTATCACTAATTTTTTACCTGGCAAAATATGCCGTTATCCAGGATTTTAACGTTTTCTCTTCCCTCTCGGGAATTGTTCCTGTCACGAGGCTGTAATTTACTTTCGGTACTTTTACAGGTATTCTCTGGTAATTATCAGGCATCTTCATGCCCAGTTTTTCCTCGGCAATCCTGCGGACATTCTCCAAATTAATCTGTGATCCTATTTTTGCCTGAAGCTTGCGGTTTTCGTCCTTAAGCTGTTCAAGTTTTTGCTTTTGAGCCGCAAGTTCGCAGTTCAACTCGGTAATCGCGCTGAACCTGAAAATTAGTGTGAAAAATATCGCAAAACCGATCAGAATACAGAATATTATCTGCGCTAAAGGAACAGCCCGATGTTCAGGCTGAACAACTGTTTTTCTTTTTGGTATATTTATTACCTTTTGATTTTCTTCTCTTTGAGGCTGGTAAGGAATTTTAGGGGCTGCTGCGCCATATACGTAGTATTTGGTCTTCACACTGTCACCTCTTTTCAGTTCGTCATATCGCAGGATTGTATCCACTGCTTTCTTTACGCGGTTTAAGGCACTTCCTTCAGGGGCATAAAACTGTGTCGTAATCCTGCAACTCTCTGCAAATAGCCTGTTAAGACAATAAACCCCCGGGCTGGATTAACCAAGCCGCGGGTTTAGAAGTAAGATAAAACTCATTTGTTCTTTCGATTTTTTCCTTCGTATTTTTTATATATTTTTTCTTTTGTAAAACCTTAATATTTTATCTTTTGTATCTTTATCTTTTGTCGGTTCTTTTTTTATCTTTTGTTAATCTCCCGCCGCTATTGCGTAAATGTATTTTTATTCTTTTGTTATTTATAATTTTATCTTTTGTGCATTAATTGTTTTATCCTTTGTGTGATTATGTCTTTACAATTTTTCGATTACACGTAGTTTCGCACTGCGCGCCCTGTGGTTTTGTTTCAGTTCGTCTGCAGACGGTGTTATCGGTTTGGAAGTAACCTGTTTAAGTTCCCGTACCGCATTGCATACACACTTTGGAAGTCCCGGCGGGCATTTGCACCTGCCCGACCTTTCGCGGATAAACTGTTTAACAATTCTGTCCTCTAGGGAGTGAAATGTTATAACGCACATCCTTCCGCCGGTATTTAGCAGATCGAACGCTTCCGGCAGCACATTTTTCAGTGCTTTGAGCTCCCCGTTGACCGCTATCCTGATAGCCTGAAACGTCCTTTTTGCCGGGTGGGGGCCTTTTCGCCTTGCTTTAGCCGGAACAGCCGCCATAATGATGTCAACCAACTGCGATGTAGTTATAATTTCCGTCTTTTTTCTGGCATTGCATATGAATTCGGCAATCCTGTCCGCCCACTTTTCTTCCCCGTATTCGCGGATTATTTCGGCAATCCTTTCTTTTGGCCAGGTATTTAAAAGCTCTTTCGCACTAAAGCTTTCGCTCCTGTCCATCCGCATATCCAACGGTGCATTCTCCTGGTAATGGAACCCTCTTGCCTTCGTGTCAAGCTGGTGGGATGAAACGCCGAGATCAAGAAGAACCCCATCCAACGCTTTTATCTTTTGTGATTCCAGGATTTGTCTTATGTTTTCAAAGTTCGAATGTATTGTTATAAATCTACCTTTGGTATCAACATTTTTCAGTTTTTGTTCGGCTGCCTCAAGTGCTTCCTTATCGCGGTCAACTCCTATAAGCAAACCCCGTGGACTTAGTCTTTTCAATATTTCCACCGAGTGTCCGGCTCCGCCGAGTGTACCGTCAAAGTAAATGCCGTCCGCCTTAATGTTCAATCCTTCAAGACATTCCTTCAGCATTACCGGTTTATGTGAGAAAACCATCCCCGCACTTCCAGTACTAATACTTTATATTCTTTTCTTCAAGAATGCTTCCGATTTCTTCAGCTTCACTGTCTTCATAAAAATCCGGATTCCATATTTCCACCTTGTGGAATCCTCCTACAAAGAGCAGTTCCTTATCAAGCGAAGCATACTCGCGAAGTTTGCTTGGTATTAGTATTCTTCCCTGTTTATCCAATTCGCATACGGTGGCATTCGCGGAGAAAAAACGTATCGCTTTTCTGTTTTCTTTTACTGATGATGGCATTGCTTCCTGCAGCTTTTGAACAAAAGCAATCCATTCATTTTCGGGGTAAATATTCAGGCATTTCTCAATACCTTTCGCGAGGACAAACCTGTCACCCAGGTCATAACGGAATGCAGCCGGTATTATAACTCTTCCCTTGGCATCCAATGTATTCGTATATTCACCGATCAGCACCGTTTTTCACCTCGCCCTTTATTGATATTGTTCCCCCACTTTCCTCCACTTTCCTCCACTTCACTTGTATTTTAACCCATAATGTTATCTTAAGTCAAGCATTTACTTCACTAATAAAAAAATAAAAAATAATCCGCGAAGATAAGAAGGACCGAACGGACGGCTATATTTCACAACATATAGTGCGTCGGCATAACAGGATATACCAGATTTACTTCATTTAATCAAAAACGAATGATTTCTTTATTGACTTTTTGTAATATAAATTTAATATTTGCCGAAATATTAAGAGGGCGGTAGTTTTCTGCAATACTTTACACCTGTCTGAATTAAGAGTAAAATAGTAAATATCGTTTTCCGGCGGGCAAAAAACCGTTTGAGAGGTGCAGTAATATGAAAGATATTCCGGGATTGTTCGGAAGTATGGTGTTTAATGACAAAGTAATGTCGGAACGGCTTCCGAAGGATACCTACCTGTCTTTAAAAAGGACAATTGAAACTGGAAAGCATCTTGATCTTGATGTTGCGAACGTAGTAGCAAACGCTATGAAAAACTGGGCAATTGAAAAAGGCGCGACTCATTATTCCCATTGGTTCCAGCCTCTGACAGGCGTGACCGCCGAGAAACACGACAGCTTTATATCGCCTTCGGGAAACGGAGACATTATTATGGAGTTTTCCGGTAAGGAACTGGTCAGGGGTGAGCCCGACGCGTCCAGTTTTCCATCGGGTGGGCTTCGCGCCACATTTGAAGCAAGAGGCTATACGGCCTGGGATCCTACGTCATATGCGTTCGTTAAAGACGGGACATTATATATTCCCACAGCTTTTTGCTCCTACAGCGGAGATGCACTTGATAAAAAGACCCCGCTGCTGAGATCGATGGAAGCGATTGATAAGCAAGCTCTGCGCATTCTCAAGCTTTTCGGCAATGAAGGCGTTAAAAGAGTTGTTGCGACCGTTGGCGCCGAACAGGAATATTTTCTTATAGACACCGGGATGTATAAAAAACGCCCTGATCTTATATACTGCGGAAGGACATTGTTTGGCGCAAAACCGCCTAAAGGCCAGGAAATGGAAGATCATTATTTCGGAGCGATTAAACCGAGAGTATCGGCATTTATGAAAGAGCTTGAAGAAGAGTTATGGAAGCTCGGCGTCCTTGCGAAAACAAAACATAATGAAGTTGCACCTGCCCAGCATGAGCTTGCTCCCATATATACCACAGTTAACATTGCTACCGATCATAACCAGCTTACAATGGAACTTTTGAAAACTGTCGCAAACAAACACAATTTTACATGCCTCTTACATGAAAAACCTTTTGAAGGCATAAGCGGAAGCGGAAAGCACAATAACTGGTCGTTATGCACGGATACCGGCGTGAACCTGTTTGAACCCGGAGATACCCCATCGAGGAACGCGCAGTTTCTGCTGTTTCTTACCGCCGTTATCAAAGCGGTTGATGAATACCAGGATTTGCTTCGCATATCAGTCGCAAGCGCGGGAAACGATCACAGGCTTGGATCGAATGAAGCCCCGCCTGCAATTATATCAATATTTATTGGAGAAGAACTGACCGAAATTCTGGAGTCGATAGAAAACGGTACACTCTACAAGGACAAGCAAAAACGCCAGATGGAAATAGGCGCTTCGGTGCTGCCGCATTTTCCAAGGGACAACACCGACCGTAACCGTACGTCGCCTTTTGCTTTCACCGGTGATAAATTCGAATTCCGAATGGTGGGTTCAAACTTCTCGTTAGCAGATCCGAATGTAGTGCTCAACACAATAGTAGCGGAATCGCTTTCGGAATTCGCCGACATGCTTGAAAAAAGCAACAATCTGAAAGAAGATTTAAATATTCTTGTAAAAAATACAATTAAAAAGCATAAGAGAATCATATTCAACGGAAACAATTATTCAAAGGAATGGGTGAAAGAAGCTGAAAAAAGAGGACTTTTAAATTTGGCTACCACTCCGGACGCACTGCCGTATTTTTTAAGTGACAAAAACGTACGCTTGTTTAAAAAACATAACGTTTTTTCAAAAACAGAAATGATTTCAAGATATGAAATCCTACTGGAAAACTACAGCAAGACAATTCATATTGAAGCGTTAACGATGCTCGATCTTGTGAAAAAAGAGGTTATACCTTCGGTAATTAAATATCAGAACGTCATTTCTGATACAATAATAAAAAAGCAATCACTTAATTTATGCATTGACCTGGAAAAAAATCTTATTTCACGAATATCCGAACTTTCCGGTCTTCTTTATATACGGCTGCAGTCACTTGAGAACTCTGTTTCAGAGTTAAAAAACAATATAAATTCCCTTGAAACTGCAAAATTCTGCTCTAATTCAATCCTTAAGAGTATGCAGTCGCTGCGTTTTGTCGTGGACGAACTGGAAACATTAACCGGGAGGGAATACTGGTCCCTGCCAACCTACGCGGACTTGCTGTACAGCGTATAATGCAGCGAAAGATACTTAAAGATTACTGAAAATAAAAACCCCGCCCTTACTTCAAAAGGCGGGGTTTTGCTTCGGTATAACACGAATATTACAGTCCGAAGAAATTGCTGAAAAAACTCTGCGGAACGTATGTGTGATAACCCATGGAGGATATTGTAGTCCAGGCAATGAGCAGCGAATTAAGCGCGGCGCCAAGCCATATGCTGTTTGATATCTTATACAGTTTCCGGTTTAAATAAGTTATAACGGGAACCAGAATCAGCATCGCGTACGTGGAATTCCAGTTTACAAACGCCTGCGGGGCGCCTGAATGCAGAACAATGTAGTTGATCAGCCAGCATAGCCATACACCGAGAGAACCGGCAATTACGCTGATCAGGGTATCCTTCCATTCGGCAATATCCTTCCGAATCGTGTAATTTGTCGTTGCGCCTACGAGGAGCAGAAGCGGGAATACCAGTATCGCAAGTCTCCATATATAGCCCCAGTATTCAACCTTCATTGCCGTAAAGTATGCGGTAAAGAACTGGTATTCTTCAAGGAACACATATTCGATAAACACAAGTGAAAGGTATGCTAAGGCAAGCAGGATTACCGACAGAAGGATTGTCTTAAATACATTGACAGCTTTGATTGTGACATTCAGTGCTTTGAAACCGGATAAATCGTTTTTCTTCTTCCCGGTAAACCAGAAGTACAGCAGGATCAACACTGAACCGCCCGCCATTATTGCCAGGTACACAGGCGCATGATACCATGCTGTCCATATCGGGAAGAATTTCCAAAACGGCAGGAATGGCGTCTCCATATCGCACGAAATATAAATCGCTATAAAGCTGATAATAACTGTGACAATGTTGAAGACCCAATAGGTTTTCTTATTGATACCGCCTGCAGTGCTGTTTTCGTAACTGCCGACACAGGGCGCAAAGAACTTGCTCTTCAAGAAGAGACAGGCCAGCGGAATAAGCATAAACAACATTGCCAGCATCGCAATGCCGTTAAACACTTCGCGCCAGATAAAGATAATGTTGCGCGCATCAAGCGGTTTCGTAGCAGGATCGGTAAGTTCGCCGCGGTTGTAACTGAGCGTCTGTTCAAAATACTTAACAAAATCCGCAGCCGTTTTACTCGAGAAGAAGTTTCTCGAATGAGTTTCCGCATTGGTCATGAAAATTCTTGCGGTCCGGTTACTTATCGCATCGGCAAGAGCTGCGTCCCGGGTAACATTCATATCATAAATATTGCCAAGAGCCGTGCTCTTTTTACCGTAATCATCTATCGAATACCAGATCCTCTCATCAAGAGGGGTGTCGGTATAGTAAGACTCCATTGTGGATTCATCTGAAACATAGGTAGCATAACCAAAGTCGAAATCACCGATAATAATTCCGAAGTTAGTCTGGCAGTTTCTCTTTACCTCATACCCGGCAACGTTTACCGTCTGAAGCGGAGAAATCAGAGGAGCGTTTCCGCCGAGCATGCACAGCGACTTGATTCGGGTATCATAGTCTTCACGCTTTTGAGCTTTTATAGTATTATAGTGCTCAAGCTGATCGGAATTAAGACGCTTTGCTGCCAATTCATCAGCATTTTGAGTAATTTCTTCCTCAGTAAAACTAATTCCGAAAGTCTCATACAGCACATTGATCATAATATCGTTAAACGTCAGATATCCGCAATCAATAGCCGTTGCCATCGAAGCGCGCCGGTGCCCTTGAGAGTGACCGGAAATGCCGATTCGTGTCTGATCGACAAACTCAAATGTCCGGAGAAAATCCACCGCGTCATGCAAACCACCGGGCGTGGTACGCGCATTATAATTCTCTTCACCCATGCCTATTTCATCCCTCTGCGGGAATTCACTAAGACCTGCTCCATACGCGCTTAGATTCAGGACGACAAACCCTCTGCGAGCAAGTTCCTGCGCAAGTCCTCTTGTAACAATATGCGTAACACCCGCGCCGTGGGTTACGATAACTGCAGGCAGGCTGTCCTCGTCAGTAGTCCCGACCGGATAGTACAGTTCACCATCCATAGTCGCACCGCGTGCATCAATTTTGACAAGGGACACCTTAACCGTTCCGCCGTCAGACGTAAGAAGATGGGCAATACAGCTAAACAGCAGAATAATTGCAATACTGATTGCAAGCAGCATTCTGCATCCGCTTGCTGTCTTAAGCGTCAGTCTTCTTTCTGTTTTTGTTTCCACAAAAATACCCCCTTCAAGTACTTAATGTTTTTTTCTGCTCATTCTTCGTTCTTCACTTATGCAAAAAAAGTCCCGATACCACCGGCTATACCCGTTAAATAGCCGTCTGTGTGCCTTAACGGAAAATGCTCATGTTGGCTGTTAAGGTCGTTTTGCATAGTTCCAAATTCTTAATGAGCCAGACCATATATCTTCAAACAACCGGTTCGGTTTACATTTCTCCGGAAGTCCACCCTGCCAGGACAGCTTTCTCCCGAATTCCGCAAAACCATAACCGCTTGCCGGAAGCCGTTTATACCATTATAAAAAGGATTATTTATGCAGATGCAACTAATTTTAAACTTGTATTCAACGACATAGAATTTAATCAAACAAAAAGAGCCAAATAAAATACAGAAGGTAAAACCTTAGATTATTTTATGTGACTCCATTTCTCCACACACATATTTTTTTATAATTTTATCACAAATTATTATGTATTGCAATCCCATTATTTGTAAGTATTGCACAATAGCTCCCGACAGTGACTGGTGTCCTGGCAGTTGCCGCTATTCG
>LFRV01000107.1 GCA_001512485.1 Clostridiales bacterium DTU069
AGTTTCATAACGGTGCCTTTTTTGTTACCCTTTTTCCGGTAAATTCCGCTGTTGATCGAGGGCGGGCGTATTTATCAATATGGACCGGTAATTATTAAAATATAAATAAATTGAAAGGGGTAATCGTTATATGCTTATTCGAAATTGCGCCGGCGGAGTCGTATTTTCCGGCGACAAAGTATTTCTTCTTCAGAATGAGAAAGGCGAGTGGGTTTTTCCGAAAGGAGTAATAAGAAACGGAGAACTCCAGAGTGAAGTGGCCCTTAGGAGGGTTAAGCAAGAAGGAGGAATCAACGCCACAATAATCTCATCCGCCGGCAGGACAAATTATGAATTTTTTTCAGTGACCAGACAGAAACCGGTTTGCAACAGAATTACATGGTTTATCATGATGACACCGAGCGAAGGGTTTACCATAGGTGAACCGGAGAAGCACAAAGACGCCGGATTTTTTCCAATAGATGAGGCTATGGAGAAAATAACATATAGCCAGGATCGTTCACTGCTTCATATATCTTATCTGAAATACAAAGAATTGGTTTCAATGGCCAGTTAATTATCGTGCATTAAAGGAATCTGCACTCAAGGCAAAAGGTATCCGGCTTTGTAAAAACCATGGTATTATCAGTTTATCCGGGCCGTCAGGGGTACCTTTGCTTTGCTGATAATATTTATGCAACTCCAGCCTGGATAAGCATTTTAAAGCTTGTATAATGCTTTGCTGCCATCCAAAATTAAATTTCCAAACAGTATATCCGCGAATCCTGCTGAACCGCTTGCTGTGTTCAGCATATATTTTCTAGGAACCATTGTACAACAATTAAAGTAAATAAACATAATGCATGTTTTTTTACCAGAAATCTGGTATTATATATTAAAGCAAAATAGATGTATTAATCTGTTTCAACGTGTTCCGGTTTACAGTCTGGAGTGAATATAATGCAGAATTGTATGCGCACTGTCCCAAAGGCGGGATATGGCGAATATGAAGAAAAACGTTCCAGGTTTTTGTCCTTCGTTTTCCCTGTTTCCTCAGAAGAGGACGCTGTCGGGATTCTTAATGATTTAAGCAAAAAATATTGGGATGCGAGACATCATTGTTATGCATACAGAATAAATTCAGAAACCGTAGTACAGCGTTTCAGTGACGACGGAGAGCCTTCCGGGACCGCCGGCCTTCCTATTCTTGAAGCTATCCGTAAAAAAGAGTTAAATAATGTGTTAGTGGTAGTTGTAAGATATTTTGGCGGCATTTTGCTTGGCGCCTCCGGTCTTGTTCGCGCTTACGGAAAAGCCGCATCAATAGGACTCGAAGATGCCGGGGTTATTACCAGAAAGATGTGTTATCAGGCACTTTTACGCATAGGATATCACCTTCACGGAAAAATACAAAATATTGCCGCATTGAATAATTTCGCAATAACGAACACGGAGTATACCGATGTTGTGGAAATAGAAATATTAGTAGAACCGGAAAAAAAGGATTTTTTTATAAACACCATAACGGAAGCCAGTGGCGGCCAGGCGGAAATATGTTTTCTGGGAGAAACTTATGCAGATTTTGACGATAACGGCTCTTGCATATTATAATTATGGTATTACGTTTGGACAAATAATATTTGTCCCGCCCCCTTTATCCTGGAAACAAACCGGAACATTGTAACTTTGATGGTAAAGAGGTGATGAATATATGGCAGGCCATTCCAAATGGGCGAATATCAAACATAAAAAAGAAAAAGCCGATGCTCAAAGAGGGAAGATCTTCACGAAACTGGGAAGAGAAATCGCGGTTGCTGTCCGTATGGGCGGGCCCGATCCGAATTCCAATTCAAGGCTGAAGGATATAATCGCGAAAGCTAAAGCGAATAATGTTCCGAATGAAAATATAATGAGAAGCATTAACAGGGCATCGGGAAATATTGATAACGACAACTACGAAGAAATTGTATATGAAGGATATGGTCCGGGCGGTGTTGCTGTTATAGTGGAAACCCTCACTGATAACAGAAATCGTACTGCAGGAGATATTCGCCATATTTTCGATAAATACGGCGGCAATCTCGGCACCAGCGGGTGTGTTTCTTTTATGTTTGACAAAAAAGGTCAGATTATAATTGAAAAAAAACAGGAAATAAATGAAGACGATTTGATAATGGCTGCTTTGGAAGCAGGTGCTCTTGATGTCGTTACGGAAGATGAGTACTATGAAATAATTACCGATCCGGGTGATTTTTCGAAAGTTGCCGACAGCCTTGAAAAAGAGGGATACACGTTTGAATCGGCGGAAATTGCAATGATTCCTCAAACCACAACGGTTATCGATGATGAGCAGAAAGCTGCCGATATGGAAAAGCTGATTGATAAGCTTGAAGAACACGATGATGTTCAGAACACATATCACAACTGGGAGCAAGGATAACAGTCTAAACGGGTAATTTTATGAATAGCGGCGGGTGATTTTGATTATGCAGGACGAAAAAAAGGAAATAGGTATTTCCGAAATAAAAAAGTTAATACCCCACAGATACCCTTTTCTGCTCGTTGATAAAATTCTTGAAGTTAAGCACGAACCGGCAATCAGGGCTGTTGGGATAAAAAACGTTACTTATAACGAGCCGTTTTTTCAGGGGCATTTTCCTGATTATCCGATAATGCCCGGGGTTCTGGTAATTGAAGCGCTTGCACAAACAGCCTGTATAGCGGGGATGATGATTGACGAAAACAGGGACAAAATTCCCCTTTTTACAGGCATAGAAGATATGAAATTCAGAAGACAGGTGATTCCGGGCGATACCCTGATGCTTGAGACAGAATTTATTGTTTTCCGCCGGGGAATGGGAAAAGCGAAAGTTCGAGCTTCGGTTCAGGGACAAACTGCTGCGGAGGGTGTTATAAAGTTTGCGATGATGGACTCAAACGGGAAAGAAAAGCCATGAAAGTATTTGCGATATCCGATTTACACCTGTCTGCCGCTGCGGAAGACAAGTCGATGGATGTTTTCGGACCCGATTGGGAAGGCTATATGCAGCGAATTAGTCAAAACTGGACCCGGACAGTTGATGATAAAGATCTTGTCCTGATACCCGGTGATATATCATGGGCTACCTATTTGAATGAGGCAGGCCCGGATTTCAGATATATAGAAGAGCTTCCCGGCAGGAAGCTGCTTGTAAAGGGTAACCATGACTATTGGTGGTCAACTAAGCGCAAGCTTGATCAGTTTACTGAAAAAGAAGGCCTGAAAAGCATATCATTCGTTCAAAACAATGCGTTTTTTTATCGGGATATAGCCGTTGTCGGAAGCAGGGCTTGGAAAATCCCCGAAGAAAACGGTTTTACTGTTGAAGATGAAAAAATATACAATCGTGAATTGATAAGACTGGAGCTTTCTCTTAAACATACCAAAGGATTCGGTGGTACAATAATTGCAATGCTCCATTATCCGCCTTATGGCGCGAATGGAAAACCGAGTGCATTTGTTGATTTGTTATTGGACTATCGTGTTTCGATATGCGTTTATGGACATCTTCATGGAAAGAGCTGTGAAAATTCCGTTACCGGAGATTATAACGGCATAAGGTACTACTTGGTTTCAGCGGATTATCTAAATTTTACGCCCATTTGCATAGGGGAATGGTAAGGAGTAACCAGGGAGGTCATATGAATCATCAGGCATTATATCGAAGATACAGACCAAAAACATTCGATGATGTGGTAGAACAGCAGCATGTTGTAACCACTTTAAAAAACACCGTTATATCGGGGAAACCTGCCCATGCTTATCTTTTTTGCGGAACGAGGGGTACAGGAAAAACAACAATGGCCAAAATACTGGCACGTGCGGTTAACTGTCTTAACCCGAAGGACGGAAACCCATGCAACGTATGTGAGGTATGCACCGGTATTCTAAACGGAACAATACTTGATGTCATTGAAATGGACGCCGCGTCAAACAACAGCGTCGACAATGTGCGCGATATTATTGATGAAATGGTTTATGCCCCATCACAGGCGGCTTATAAGGTATATATAATTGATGAGGTTCACATGCTGTCTTCAGGCGCGTTTAACGCACTGCTGAAAACCCTTGAAGAGCCTCCGGGACATGTGTTGTTTATCCTGGCAACAACGGAACCGCATAAACTTCCCGCAACGGTATTGTCACGATGCCAGCGTTTTGACTTTCACCGGATTTCAACAGACGGGATTATGGAAAGACTTTTATTGATTTCAAAGGAAGCGGGCGTAACCCTTACCGACAATGCAGCCCGTTTTCTGGCTTCTCTTGCCGAAGGTGCCCTAAGGGACGGAATAAGTCTTCTGGATCAATGTATATCAACGGGAAAAAATCCGCTGGATCTGAAGAGTATATACGATGTTTTGGGAATAGCCCGGAGCGAGCTTGTCCTCGCCGCGGCGGACTGCTTAATCGGACGGGATGAAAAGAAAGCGGTAAAGACAATTGAACGGCTTTATTCGGAGGGAAAGGACCTCGCCCAGTTTCTTCAAAGCATCATCAGGTTGTTCCGTGATATTCTCGTATATAAAACATCAGGCAGCCTTGATAATGTTTTATCCGCCGGTGAAAAGGAGAGAGAGCGGATACCGCGCTTAACAAAAGAATTATCTATGACCGAGGCTTTAACAATAATTAAAGAACTGTCGGAGCTTGAAGCGGGTTTAAAATGGAGTTCAAGTCCGAGGATATTAACAGAGATGACATTTTTGCGCATTTGCACACGGGAACTTGTCGGTGAAGATGATAGTATTTCGGACAGAATACGTCTTCTTGAGGATAGAATACGCCATCTTGAGGATAATATAAAAATAAAAGTTGAAAATTACAGACATGAAACCCATGAACAGGAAGAAGATAAAACGGTTGCGGTTGATGCGCATGATGCGGAATCGTTTAACGAAGAATCTTTTTCCGAATGGGATCGAGTGATCGATGAATTGAAAAGAGCCGGTAAAATGAAGGTTTATTCCAACCTTACCGGAACAAGCGCGGTTTGGATAGACAAAGATACCATTGGTATTGTTATTCCTGAGGGCGAAGAATTCAGAAAGAAAGCGGTTGAAAAAACGGAAGACATGGAGGCTGTTGAAAACGCGGTAGAATCAAGCATAGGCCGAAGGCTTAACGTAAGAATAATTACAGCAAAGAAAAATGAAAAAAACGAAAATAATACGGATATACCTGATACCATACTTAATTTTGTTAAAAAGAACGGAATAAAACTTGACATCGTTGATTAATGAAAACCTGTTTCTTTTCGTTATTTTAATTAAAAGTATTGACACCGGTATCGCTTAACTGTTATAGTAAAAATACCAAAGGCGTGGTTGTTACTATTTCCTGAGGATGTATCTTTCCTGGTTTTTCGGTCAAGAATAATAAATGTGTTCCGTAGTATGGAGTGTTTGTTATAAATTGTATTCCTGAATTCCCTGAATTATAGATACTGCCCGGTGTACCGAATTATTAAGCGTGTTTTGCTTGTTTTGTTTTTGCTTGTTAACTTGGAGGTTGCCATGCTATCGGATAAAAAACAGCAAGCTTTAAATATCAGGAAATATTTTCGTGGTATTCACAAAAACAAATTATTCGTAATATAATCTATTATTAAGTTATTTATGGATGGGTTTTGGTTTCAACCGCAAGTTTTCATTCCTGATGATATTTAAATTTGAAATGTTTTTTGTGTGTTCTGCTTATGGTTGGTAATTAACCTTACACACAAGTTTTATAATAAAAATAGACAATTTCTTTTGTTCAAATATTAACAAAACGATAATTAACCAAAAAATGTAATAAGGCGGTGTATCATGGAAGACAGAGATAAACTGCTGGGCAAGAGCCTGGAGGATTTAAGGTATATTGCCAAAGTAATGGGAATAAAAAGCATTACCCGTTACAGA
Organism: Clostridiales bacterium DTU069; assembly: GCA_001512485.1. Taxonomy (GTDB): domain Bacteria; phylum Bacillota; class Clostridia; order DSM-8532; family DSM-8532; genus DTU069. The sequence goes on from LFRV01000107.1 coordinate 5,923, forward strand.
AAGCAGGAGCTTATTGAAAAGATTTTATCTGTCGGTGCAGAGGGAGAAACGTCCCAGCCGGACCAAAAACCGGCTCCGAGAAGGCCTGGACGGCCAAAGAAACGTATAGAAGCCGAAAGCAAAGAAACGGCGGATAATACGGTCAAACAGGACGAGTACGACAAAGAAGATGTTTCTGAAAGTCCCCCCTCCGCAGAAAAAGAAGAAGATAAAAAAACAGACGACCAAAGCACGGCCGGCACGGCCGATATGCGAGACTCAGCCCAAAATGAAGAAAAACCTGCCAGCGAGGAAAACGGAGCAAAATCTCAGGAAGACGCCGATTCGCAAACAGGTGCTGAAGGGCAGGAGCAGCAGATTGATAAGAATGATGGTGCGAAAGAACAGCAATATACAAATAACAGGTTTTATGGTAAAGATTTTTCAAAGCTTGAAAGTGACGAACCTGTCAGCGGAATACTTGAAGTTTTACCTGACGGGTATGGTTTTTTAAGAGGACAGAACTATTTATCAGGGCCTAAGGATATTTATGTTTCTCCATCACAAATACGTCGGCTGAATTTAAAAACGGGGGATAAAATTGTTGGCAAAGGAAGGATTCAGAAGGAAGGCGAAAAATTCCAGGCGCTTCTATATGTTTTGTCCGTAAATAACGAACCTCCGGAAGCTGCTCAGCGCAGAAAGCCTTTTGATCAGTTGACGCCGATTTATCCTGATCAGAGGATTACTCTTGAAACCGAAACAAAGGAATTATCAACCCGTTTGATTGATTTAATTGCTCCCATAGGGAAAGGCCAAAGAGGTTTGATTGTTTCGCCGCCGAAGGCGGGTAAAACCATACTCCTTAAGAAGATTGCAAATGCGATAACACAGAGGTATCCCGATATTGAATTAATTGTGCTTCTAATAGACGAAAGACCTGAAGAGGTTACCGACATGCAGCGTTCTATTAAAGGAGACGTTATATACAGTACTTTTGACGAGCTTCCGGAGCATCATATAAAAGTAGCCGAAATGGTATTGGAAAGAGCTCAGAGGCTTGTTGAACATAAAAAGGATGTCGTAATTCTCCTTGACAGCATTACGCGCCTGGCCAGAGCATACAATCTTACAATTCCCCCAACGGGAAGAACGTTGTCCGGAGGTCTTGACCCCGGAGCACTGCATAAACCAAAACGGTTTTTCGGATCTGCAAGAAATATTGAATTCGGAGGCAGCCTGACAATAATTGCGACTGCGCTGATTGATACGGGAAGCCGCATGGATGACGTAATATACGAGGAATTCAAGGGAACCGGCAATATGGAGCTTCATCTAGACAGGAAGCTTTCTGAAAAACGCATTTTCCCGGCCATTGATATAAACAGATCAGGTACGAGACGCGAAGAATTACTGTTGACCCAGCGCGAGTTGGAGGCCATCTGGGCGATCCGCAAGGCAATGAGCAACATGGGAACCGCTGAAGTTACAGAAATGATAATTAACAGGCTGGTGCAGACAAAAACAAACGAAGAGTTTATAAACGGCATAAATGTTGCGTTTATTCAAAAAGAGAAAAACAGTTATGATCTGATATACAAATAATTTAAACAATGCACGAAATTACGTGGGTAGTTTCCAATACCTCCAAACTGCATGGGCTTTTTTATAATGTGAGGTCAACATGTTGGATAGTGCCTGGTGAACCATTTTCAAACAGAAAGATTCCGGTTTGCCGTATTATTCCTTCGGTATTGTTATTATTATCCGTCAATGAGAAAGGGCTGGCGACGTGTCCGAGATAAATAGCCCCAACGCCTGCTTGTCCCAGAGCAAGAAGTGTCGGTTCACCGTCGTTCTCTCTTATCCAGATGGATAGATTATTGTATATTTCATCATTTTCGTCAATCCATCCATTACCGTCGTCATCATATTGCACCAATTCAAGGAACCCGTTTCCGGAGGAAGGGCCAAAAAGTTCCGAACCGTCATCTACTATACCGTTTTTGTTCTTGTCATATGCGAGGAAACCGCTGCCCTTATTTACAAAAGAAATACTGTCCTTGATTCCGTCGGCATTGAGATCAAATTCATATTTTTCAGCGCTAAGTGAAGCATACGGACGATCAAGGTTTATAACGAGAGGATCAACCAGAGCATCACCCACCGCAAACGAAATATCTATGTGAGAAGTGAAGGAACGGCTCATATTCAGGTTCAAACCAATATTGATCTCCCTGCCGTCTGCGGTTTTTACCACACCGTTTGCCTGAAATGCCACATGCTCTTCCTCATGGGTGGTTTGTGTATAACGATATGATATCCCCCACCCGTTACGGATGTTTTCCGGCGAAGAGTTATTTTCCCCGGAAGCTTCTGCGGTAATGTTTTTCCTTATTCTTGGGATATAGAATTTTAACCTTTTTCCTGTTAATATGTAAATAAAATCAGACAACAGCTGAATCTTTCCCTTGTCCTCTTCGGTTAATTCAATAAATGATTCATCCTGGGTTTCAATATCCTGAGTGGTTTGTGCAAGCTTCTTTCCCTGATCGGAAAGTTCAATCAGAACTCCTTCGAAAGGGTTGTTGCCGGATGTCAATGCAGCATCCGACCACATTCTCATGGACTCAACCGTAGATTGTGTCTTTGAATAAGTCGAAACAGAGCTCATCTGAATAGAAGAACCAATAATTTTCATAGTTTTTGCCTCCCTGCAAAAAATATCGTCCATGAATTATTTCAAATAGTGTTTGGGTTTTATCTTTTCCCTTATTTTATTTATCGGCATAATAAAAACATCAGACAACCAAAAAAAAGAAAAACCATTAAATAACTATTACAGCATGACAATACATTGGGTGTATTTTAATCAACCTGATTTTGTGATACGATAAAATAAGACAAAAAATATTTCCCGCTTCCATAGACAGGTACCTAATACCAAAACCAGGGGAATATTAGTATATCTTTTTTTATTACCGAAGGTGTTGAAATGAAAGATAAAGCCGTTTGGGATGAGTTTGTGCGAGCCTGTAAAAACTGTACGGGATGCGGGCTGGCTAAAAACCGTAATAATGTTGTAATTGGGCGGGGAACAAATCTTAATGCTAAAATCATGCTTATCGGAGAAGGCCCGGGTGAACAGGAGGACCTTACCGGACAGGCTTTTGTCGGAAGAGCCGGAAAGCTTCTTGATTTGCTAATGGACGCTTTGATGTTTGATCCCGATGATTATTATATATGCAATATTGTAAAATGCCGTCCGCCCGGCAACAGGGAACCTTTAAAAGAAGAAGCGACGGCTTGTCTTCCGTGGCTAAGATATCAGGTTAAGTACATAAAGCCTGAAATTATTGTATGTTTGGGCTCAACCGCATTAAAATATATAGTCGATGAGAATGTGAGGATTACAAAAGTCAGGGGAAACTGGATAGAAAGGCCCGGATTTTTCAGGATTATGCCCACATATCATCCTTCGGCGGCGTTAAGGGATCCGAGTAAAAAAGAAGAAATGTACCATGATATGAAAAAAGTAAGGGAGTACCTGAAAGAACTGAAAAAGGATATAAAAACAGGTTCATAATAAGCCTGCTCGTTCATAAAATAAAGTATCCTGGATAAATGGGGTACTTTAATGATTTATTTGGACAATGCTGCAACTTCATGGCCGAAACCACCGGCGGTGATACAGGCTGTTGCTGATTTCATAAAACGCGGCTGTGCCAATCCGGGAAGATCTGCGCATGCGATGGCCCGAATGGCAGATGATGCGGTTATGCATACCCGTGAAATTCTGGCCGGCTTTTTTAACATTTCCAATCCGTTAAGGATTGTGTTCATGCCGAACACAACATATGCCCTTAATGCCGCGATTCATGGAATAATAAACCCCGGGGACCATGTCGTTACAACAATGATGGAACATAACTCGGTTCTTCGCCCGTTATCAACTCTTGAAAAGGCCGGAACGATCAGGCTTGATTTCATTGAACCCGACAGGTTTGGACGGATCACAATTCAGAGTATAAAAAAAGCGGTAACAAAGTCGACGTCGGTTTTTTGCATGACTCTTTCATCCAATGTGACAGGGGCAGTAATGCCGGTAGCTGAAGCGGGAAGACACTGCAGGGCAAACGGAGTGCTGTTTCTTGTTGACTCGGCGCAAGGTGCCGGAGCGATACCCGTAGATGTCGAAAACATGTGTATTGATATACTGGCGTTTTCCGGACATAAAGGCCTTTTGGGCCTGCAGGGAGCGGGAGGACTGTATGTAAGGGATAACGTGGCCGTAAGGCCTATTGTCCAGGGAGGGACCGGAAGCTTTTCCGACAGCCTTGAGCAGCCCGATATGTTACCCGACGCGCTGGAAAGCGGAACCCTGAATGTACCGGGTATTGTTGGTTTGGGCAAAGGAGTGCAATACATAATTGATACCGGTATTTCAGCTATTTTTTTAAAGAAACAGCGGCTGTTAAGAATGCTTATGGAGGGTATTGATAAAGAAAGCAATATTACCGTTTATTCTCCTCCCCCCGAGTCGAATTCCGGAATCCTTGCCTTTAATATTGCCGATATGGATTCGTCGGAAGTAGCGTACATTCTTGATAAAAAATTTGGGATTTGCGTTAGGAGCGGGCTGCACTGTGCTCCACTCGCACACCGCAGTCTCGGTACGCGCGACAGTGGTATCGTACGAATCAGCCCGGGCTTTTTTAACGATGAGAATGAAATAGATTTGACGGTTAAAGCAATACAGGGAATTGCACGGGGCACTTACAGGTAAAAATCAAACACGTAAATATCTATGGTTTGATATTGAAAACCGTTACTTCGGGTACGGAAAAAAAACGGAAAGGAACCAGAACGGTACCAAGTCCACGGCTGATATATACCCTGTTGTTTCTTATATAGGTTAAACCTTTTATATGTCCCATTCTGCTCACCTTGTCTTTTCTAAGAAGCATGTACTCAAGTTTAAATGGCAGCCATATCTGACCGCCGTGAAAATGCCCTGCGATAAAAAGACTGACGCTGCCTTCGGGAACGTGAAGCACGGCATCGGGGTTATGGGAAAAAGCCAAAACGAATTTATACCTGTTTTTCAACCCTTCAAATATCTGCTTGTCAAACAGGACCCCTGACTTGCAGTCATCAAGGCCGACAAGAGCCAAAGCGGCAGAATTGTTTCTATCATTCAAAACAACGGTTTCGTTGACGAGAATTTGAATATTTAAGCGCTTCATTAATTGCATGAATTCATTCTTAAAATTGGGGTATTTTTTAAAACACTGATGATCGTGATTCCCGAGAACAGCATATGTCGGAATGCCGCATTCAATTCCTTTCAGCCATTTTTCAAGTTTTTTGATATGTTTCGGTCGATCGAGAAAATCGCCGCTTATGAGTATAAAATCAGGCTTTGTTTCTTCAATCGTATTTTTTATCCTTGACGAAGAAATAAACAAAAGGCCGATATGTATGTCGGTAATATGCAAAAAGCGAAATTCTGCTCCGCCAGAAAGTTCATAATGCCTTGTTTTGTATGACATCGCCTGTATGAACATGTATGCAAGAAGCAATATAACCAGTGCAGCAAAAGCTATTAAGTATTTCATCGGCGGTAATTTCCTTTCTATATGCAAACTAGAAATATCAAGGTGGTTTATTCCAGCACCGTTGTTTATTTTACCAGAAAAATGATAATATATGAATAGGCCCGCATCTATACATCCTGGAGCATGGTAACTGTTGGTATGTGCTTTGTCAACCATGGAAACAAACCACCTGAAACAGGACCTGCGGGAATAGTGTTTAAAACTTATGTTGAACAATTGTACAATAACATCAACAAGGAGCTTCATTTGCAGAGCTATACAGTTCAGCTATAGTTCCCGTTATTGTACAATAGTTCTTCAAAACAAGCGGTAACGCAGCGGGTGATTCGGACAAAGAGCTTCATTTGCTGAGCTATACATTATGTTCAGATAAAAACAAAAAAGTGCTTTATGTAATAGAATTTTTAAAAAATCGAGTGCGAACGGTAACAGTGAGAGGGGTATTTTGTGAAAAGAGTAATAGTTATTGTGCTTGACAGCGTCGGTATAGGCGAACTGCCTGACAGCTATAAATACGGTGACGAAGGCAGCAATACGCTGAAGCATATTGCTGAACTTACGGAAGGTTTTTCTCTGCCCAATCTTGAAAGACTTGGTCTTGGATGCATTGACGGCGTTACTTATCTGACCAAAGCGGATAATCCGCAAGGCGCATTCGGCAAAATGGCTGAAAAATCTGTCGGAAAGGATACCACTACGGGGCATTGGGAAATATCCGGGATAATATTGACAAAACCTTTCCCACTGTATCCGAACGGGTTCCCGAAAGAGCTTATTGACGAATTCGAAAAGAGAATCGGAACGAAAACTTTAGGAAACAAACCTGCTTCCGGAACGGTTATTATACATGAATTAGGCGACGAGCATGTAAAAACAGGATTTCCCATTGTTTATACCTCCGCGGACAGCGTTTTCCAGATTGCTGCCCATGAACAGGTAATACCGATTGAAAAGCAATATGAAATATGCCGTATAGCGAGAGAGCTTCTACAGGGTGAACATGGTGTTGCGAGGGTTATTGCAAGGCCGTTTACGGGAGAATCCGGCAATTTTGTTCGTACTAACCGGAGGAAAGACTTCTCGTTGACACCGCCGAGGAAGACAATTCTTAACTACCTGGAAGAAAATGGATTTGAAGTGCGCACGATAGGAAAAATAGAAGATATTTTCAATGGCTCCGGCGTAACAAAGGCTGTGCATACGAAAGGAAACGCCGATGGGATAGACAAAACGATAAATTGGATGAAGGAAGACTTTGAAGGGCTATTATTTGTGAATCTCGTTGATTTTGATATGTTATTCGGTCACCGGAACAATGTTGAGGGATATGCAAAAGCGTTGTCGGAATTTGATGGAAGGCTTCCCGAAATCATTGATTGCCTTAAGCGTGATGATATACTGATTATAACTGCGGATCACGGATGCGACCCTTCTACCGAATCGACCGATCATTCAAGGGAATATGTGCCTGTTCTCGTTACGGGTTCTATTGTTAATAAAGGGAAGAACCTTCATATACGTGACAGTTTTTCCGATATCGCAAAAACAATAGGTGAATATTTCGAAATAGAAAATGATCTGTGCGGTGAAAGCTTTCTGAATGAAATAATAACGCATAAACCGGAGAGATAAAATGTTTGTTCTGGACTTGATTTTAAAAAAGAGAAACGGCATGAAATTGAACCGGGAAGAGGTTGAATACTTTGTCCGGGGCTATACTAACGGCGATATTGAAGATTACCAGGCCGCCGCTTTCTTAATGGCTGTATATTTTCAGGGAATGGACGCTGAAGAAACCCTTTACCTGACAGAAGCCATGCTGAATTCCGGAGATATCGTCGATCTTTCTGAAATCCCGGGTATAAAAACCGATAAACACAGTACCGGGGGAGTCGGTGACAAAACCACTTTGATAGTGGCGCCGGTAGTCGCTTCATGCGGTGTGCCCGTGGCTAAAATGTCCGGCAGAGGGCTTGGCCATACCGGGGGAACGATAGATAAACTGGAATCGATACCCGGTTTTCAAACAAGCCTTACACGTGAACAACTTATAAGAAATGTAAAAGATATAGGTTTGGCGATAGCGGGACAAACCGGGAATCTTGCCCCGGCCGATAAGAAAATATATGCACTCAGGGATGTTACCGGTACGGTTGAAAATATATCTCTTATCGCAGCAAGTATAATGAGCAAAAAGCTTGCTTCCGGTTCCGACGCGATTGTGCTGGATGTAAAGGTTGGCAGCGGCGCTTTTATGAAATCAATGGATGAGGCCGAAAAACTGGCGAAAATGATGGTGGAAATAAGCAGAGGCGCGGGTAAAAAGGCGGTCGCCGTTCTTACAGGAATGGACAGCCCGCTGGGCATGAATATCGGTAATGCGCTTGAAATTGCCGAGGCCGTTGATATATTAAAGGGACAAGGTCCGAAAGATTTAAGAGAGATTAGTATCGAGCTTGCGGCGAATATGCTTATGCTCGGAGGAAAAGGAACGCTTGAAAGCTGCCGTGAGCTTGCGGCTAAGTCAATCGCGGACGGAACGGCATTCAACAAACTTATTGAAATGGTCAAAAGGCAGGGAGGGGACCCTTCCGTATTGGAAGATACGGGCAAGCTTCCTGAAGCACCTGTAAAAGTGGAATATATAGCTGAAAGAACGGGATATATTGTACAAATGAATGCCGAAAAATTCGGAATGGTCTCCGCTACTCTTGGGGCTGGGAGAAAAACCATTGCCGATAAAATTGATCCTTCGGCGGGAATAGTTTTATTAAAGAAATATGGAGATACCGTAGAAAAAGGCGAACCCATAGCCATACTTCATACATCCAGAAAGGAAACAATACCGGATGCTCTTGGAATTCTTAAAGGTTCTGTTTTAATCGGCGAAAAACCGCCGTCCGAAGTTCCAATCATACTGGGAACGATTAAGTGATCACGCTGAAAAAACTCAATAATAAGTTCTTTATTTGTTACGATGAAAAAGCATTTATCGGAATTTAGGATATAGGCCATGCATACATTATTATGGGATTATCTTTTAAGGAGTATCCGATGAAACAAAAAAGGCTTGTATGTTTGTTATTGGCTGCGGCATATATGCTTGTTTTTTGCCAGGCAGCCATTTGTTCCGAAAAAAACAATGTACCCCTTGTCGAAAACATACCGTTTGAAGTAAACGCAAAATCCGCTGTTCTGATGGCTGCAAACACAGGTCAGTATATTTTTGAAAAAAACAGCCATGAGAAACGCCCTATTGCCTCGATAACGAAAATAATGACAATGCTGCTGGTAATGGAGGCGTTGGATCAAAAGAAAATTACGCTGGACGATGTAGTTACTGTTTCCGAATATGCCAGCGGTATGGGCGGTTCCCAGGTTTATCTTGCTGAGGGTGAGGAGTTTACGGTTCACGAACTGTTAAAAGCGGTAGCGATTCACTCCGCTAATGACGCTTCGGTTGCCTTGGCCGAACATATTTCCGGAAGCGAAAGCGTCTTTGTAACGCTGATGAATGAAAAAGCCAGGGAATTAGGAATGAATAACACATATTTCCTTGACTGCTCCGGCCTTACCGACGAAGGGCACTACAGTACCGCCTATGATATTGCGATAATGGCAAGGGAACTTATCACGAAATATCCGCTGATATATGAATATACTACAATAAAACGAGATACTTTCAGAAACGGCACCTTCGGATTGGACAATACAAACCATTTAATAGGGAAATACAGGGGGATGACAGGGCTGAAAACAGGGGTAACTGATGCCGCGGGCTTTTGCCTGGCAGCCACGGCGTCACGCGACGGTTTGGATTTAATATCCGTCGTGCTGGGAGTGGAAAGCAACGATATGCGGTTTTCAGAGACGACAAAGATACTCGATTATGGTTTTTCAAATTATGAAATAGTAAATATTAATAAAAAGGGTGTTTGTGCGGGAAACATAAATGTAAAAAAGGGTCTTAAAGTTTCCGTACCCGTGGCATATGAAGATAATAAGTCGCTCCTTTTGAAAAGAGGTCTTAAAGATAAGGTTAAAGAGGAAATCAGGATGCCCGATTTTATAAAAGCGCCTGTAAATGAGGGAGACAAGGCTGGGGAAGCCGTTGTAGCGCTTGAGAATGATGTGCTTTTAAAAATTCCGCTTGTAACTATGGAAGAAGTTAAAAAGGCAACCTGGTTGAAAATATTCTGGAGGCTTGCAACTCACTGGTTCTGTCTTGCAAGAAATTAAAGACACGCCCCGCATTTGCCTGAATGCAACGGGGCGTTACAGCATGTCGCCCGTCGTCACCGAAATCACCCGAACCAGAGCCGCGTACCAACAGGAACGCGGCAGCAATGCCTCGACCCGTTAACCACCCGCTGGCTTTCGTCATAATTTTTACGGGCTTCGACTTGCCCGAGCTGAACTATACAGCTCTTGCAAATGAAGCTCTTTGTTGACGTTATTGTACAATAGTTCGTAAGGCAATTTCCGAACATTATTCCCGCGGGTCCTGGTTCGGGTGTTTCGTTTCCTTGGGTGACAAAACGTATATAGAATCAATAATATAGAAGATCTGCAGCTATTCTCAATTTTCATCTTCCAAAGCTAACGATAAGCATTTAATAAGTATAGTAGTTGACGTAGGAGAGGATGCAATCTCCTTCTTGCGCTTATTACCAACCACCTTGCGTAGAAATATTGGTACTGTTATGGTATAATTAAAATTGCAAGCAGGCATTTTATGTTAATCTTAATATTATAGTAACAAATGGAAACGGTTTTACCACAGTGTGTTCTGCGCTTAATGGAGTTGGTGATTTAACATGATAAAGAGGTTTTTTAGTAATTTAAGCATTATGGCAAAAATTACGCTATTATTTGTAATCTTGTCCTGTTGAATAATCATGCCGGAAAGTTCCAGTCCGTCTATAAACGGCATATTGATATCTACAAAGACAATATCCGGAGCTGTTTTATCAGGATTTTGCATATGCGTAAAAAAGTATAAAAATAGGGGTTTCGGATTATATAACAAAACCGATTTCACCAACTGATATAACGCAATCCCTCGTTAAAATAAAGAAAGAAATATTGAACCAGTGCAATTTTAAAGCAGAAATGGATTACTTAAGATCTTCCCTTATGAAGAATAAACAAAGAGAGCAGGACAGAATATTCTGCAGCTTACTGTACGAAAAAACAAATACTGATCAGCTTATTGGAAGGCCGGAGTATTTAGGGGTACAATTCACCTCCAATAAATTTCAGATTGCTTTGATTGAAATAGAAACAGATACTATGGATTCCGAAGAACCAGAGTATAAATATCTACTATTTTTATATTGTCTCGATTCTGTGAGAAACCATTTGGCAAAATACGCAAATTGCTACACTTTCCCTGATATGACAGGGAAAATAGCAAAGTCTTGGCGATGTCAGGCTCTCATACTGCCAGGCCAGTGATTCGTTAAAGTACAAACTGGTATTGGGAAGTAATAATGTAATGTGCTTCAACGAATTTGAATTGCTGAAAAATGATAATATTGAATATGACATTGATGTGGATGATTTTATATTTAAATTAAAAACAGGTATGGAACAACAAGCAGTACAGCATGTGCAAGACATTTTTGCAAAAGTCAGGCAAAGCGGTAATATTGATTTGAATGCAATACATATTATTGCATTGGACTTGGTATTATCTGTTATGAAAGCTTGCGGCGAAGCAGGCATCGATATACAACAGCTTTTCAAAGGTGAAAGACACCCATATGAGCAAGTCTTCAAAATAAGAAATATACCGGATATGCAGGATTATCTGGAGCAATTGATCAAGCAATTCAATTCAAAGCTTACAGATATGAGAAATTTTATTCAGAATAATACAATAGATGCAATAAAAAAATATATTGGAGACAATATAAGCGACTATACGCTGTCATTGAGCAGTGTAGCAAATTTCTTTGATATGAATCCAAGCTATATCAGCAGGTTGTTCAAACAAAAGACCTCCTGCAATTTTAGCAAATATCTTACAACGCTACGTATCAACAAGGCAGTTGATATTATTAAAAACGGAGACGGCAAAGAGAAAGTATATGAAATTGCCGAACAGGTCGGTATTATCGATCCTCATTATTTTGGAGTATGTTTTAAAAAAGTAATGGGTATGTCTGTAAGTGAATACCGGGACAGTTTAAAAAACCAAACCTGAGAACAAGGTAAAAATATTAAACAACTTAATGTAAAATAAATCATTACGCTTATCATATATAAAAAACTATAATTATATTGCAGGCCTGCAAATATTAATATTGTCACGTCAAAAACACTTACTTCAAGAATAATGGGGGGAGTAATTTGAAAAAAGCAATAGTCATTTCCATGATACTATGTTTATTACTTTCGATATTTTCCACGGCAGGATGTTCATCGGATGTAAATAAACAAACTGATACGCAAACCTCGGCTGAAGGCAAAACAGCAGAACCGGCCTCATCTGTAGGCCAATCAACGCAGGAACAAAAAACGGAGACTCCTACACTTACTCTGTGGCATTATTGGACTGGCGAAACCGATGGCAATGCCATAGCTTTTAAAAAGGTGCTTGAAAGCTATCCGAATGATAATCCGGACATCAAGATTAATGTGTCGGGATTTCCTGGAGCAGATTACACTACCAAGTTAAAGATTGCTTTTGCCGCGAATGAGGCACCGGATATTTTCAATATACAAGGCGCCGGCAATATGGAACCGCTTGTGACCGCTGGCAAAATTCTTCCACTTAATGACCTTATGGACAAGTACCAGACAAATGACAAAATCCTTCCCGGGTCAACTAACGCCTTCACTTTCTCCGACAAGGTATACGGCTTGCCTACGATAACGGGCTTGGCTATTTTCTTCTGCAATACGGAACTGTTTGAAAAAGCTGGGGTGGAAATTCCCAATACTTTCGACGAGCTTTTATACGTAATACAAAAGTTTAATGAAAAGGGAATTACACCGATGATGTTTGCTGGAAAAGAACTATGGCCTGTTATGTTTTATTATGACATTCTTGCCATACGGACAGCAGGTTCAAAGAAGTGTGTTGATGCCCTCCAGGGAAGAGAATCCTTTGATCAGCCTGAATTTGTAGAAGCCGCACGTTTGCTGCAGCAACTGACGGACGCCGAAGCTTATAACAAATCAGACCTTTCCATAAACTGGGATGAAGGCGTGCAGAAGTTTGCCCAGGGTGGGGCTGCTATGCTTTTTAACGGTACATGGGTAACAGGAATAATAAGCGATCCCAATGTGCCTGTAGCCGGAAAGATCGAATTAAGAGCGTTCCCTGCTATTGGCGGACAGTATGACAACGATCTTTTCGGAGGCTGTTTTGAGTGTTTCTGTATTAGCGCATCCGTGAAGGATACGGATACTGCTTATAAAGCAATTTCTTACCTGTCAAAGAAGATGAGCTACGAATCGCTGATCAATGGCAACGGTTTGCCTGCATGGAAAACAGATAGTTCAGATGATATATCCAATTTGGATCCGTTGGTACAGCAGCAGTTGAATCTGTTAAACCAGGGAAAAGATATGTGTCTCTGGTGGGATACTGTGCTGGGGGGCAAAAAAGCGGACATTCATAAAGCGTTGGTAATGAAATTAGTTACAAAGGAAATAACACCTGAAGAGTACTGTAAGCAAATGCAAGATCAGGTTAACGAGCAGTAAAACTTACAACAGTCAGTACGAATTTTGGCTTAGTCGATTTATAAATTATTGGGGGCCTGATGTTGAGGGCATAACCGCTGTTTCTGCAGAGCATCGGAGCGGTGGCTATGCTCTCAACGCCATATGAAATACAATTTGGGGTGAAATTAATAATAATGGATAAGCTTTTGGGCAGTAAAAAAACGATAGCGATTTTTGTATTGCCGGGGGTTATTTTCTTTACTCTTATGATATTTATACCCATTATTGCATCGGTGGCATTCAGTTTTTTTGAGTGGGATGGAATAGGAAAGATGCAGTTTATCGGGTTTCAGAATTTCAGATCGCTTTTGCAAGATAACATAGATAACTATTGGATCAGTGTTAAAAATACGGTTATCATGGCTTTGCTTACCGCCGGGGTACAGCTGCCTCTGGCATTTATATTGGCAGTAGTGCTTTCGGAAGGGATTAAAGGCGAAGGCTTTTTCAGAACGGTATATTTTACGCCGGTTGTTGTATCATCATCCGTTATCGGGCTGCTGTTCCTAAAAATATACAATCCTGATTACGGCATATTGAATGTAATATTGAAACATTTGGGGTTGGAATCATTGACGACAGCTTGGTTGGGAAACCCAAAAACAGCATTGGCAGCCCTGTTTTTTCCGATAGTCTGGCAATACATCGGGTATCATATGCTACTTTTATATGCCGGTATTAAGTCTATATCTCCTGAGATTTTCGAGTCCGCCAAAATTGATGGCGCAAAATTAAGCACGATAGTTCGGAAAATTACCCTACCCATGATAGCTCCGATGATAGAAGTGTGTCTTACGCTTGGCATAATCGGTTCCATTAAAATTTTTGATCTAAGCATTATACTTACAAATAATGGCGAGCCGCTGGGTGCTACCTTAGTTCAAGCCGGATTAATGTATAAACAAATTTTTCAGTACGGAATGTATGGGCTGGGGAGTGCAACTTCTATTTTAATTATAATCCAGTGTCTGTTAGTAACAGTTATTCTTCAAAGAATATTTAAAAACACGAGGATTTAGGGGGGACATTATTGCTCAAAAAAGCATTGATAGTATTCAAATACGCCGTTCTTTCACTGATTGCGTTAATACAAATCTATCCTTTTATCTGGATGCTGCTGTTTTCGCTTAAAGATAATAATGAAATATTCAGCGGCAATGTTATGGGATTTCCCCGCGAAATACATTGGGAAAACTACAGTTTTGCCTTGCAGGACGGAAATACGATGAAGTACTTTTTAAACAGCGTAATTGTATGCAGCGCCTCAATCGTATTAAGTCTTCTCATATCATTAATGGTTGCCTATGCAGTTTCCAGGATGCGTTGGAAATATGGCAAACAATTATTGACATTTTTTCTTTTAGGCATAATGATTCCGGGGCAGGCAATTATATTGCCCATTTATATTACAATTCATATGATAAAAATATATAATACGCTGTTTTCTCTGATACTTGTTTATACCGCCATATGTTTGCCCACTTCCATCTTCGTTTTATCAGCGTATATGCAGAACCTGCCAAGGGAACTGGAGGAGTCGTCTGCGCTTGACGGCGCAAACATATACCGGATTTTTTTTGGAATAATTGTTCCGGTAATAAAACCGGCTATTGCGACAGTAGTTATATTTTCATTCCTTACTGTATGGAATGAGTTTATGTTTGCTTATATATTGATTGGAGATAGTAATTTAATGACAATTACGGTCGGTTTGTTTGCCATGCAGGGGAAATATTTTACGAACTGGGGGCCGATTGGGGCAGCTCTCGTAATTGCGAGTTTTCCTACTATAGCAATTTACCTTGCCATAAATAAGAACATACAGAAAAGTCTTATTATAGGGGCAGTTAAAGGATAATGCGGAAGGAGATAAAGTTTATGGATATAAAGGCTGTTGTTAACTGGTTTGACGTACAACAAGAGATTGACGGATTTGGGGTATGCGGAGCATTCAGGCAGGCAGATAACCTCTACAAATATCCAATCTATTTGAGGACGAAGGTATTGGATCTTCTATTTTCAGTAAAAGATGGGGCGGGTTTTTCCATTGTAAGAAATATTATAGGGGACTCGGGAAATTGGGGCAACATTTATGATGGCCCTACAAAATCAATTGAACCATACGAAGGTGTTTACAATTATGAAGGCGATGAAGACCAAATCTGGTTTATGAATGAAGCAAAAAAACGCGGATGTACGAAATTTATAAGCACCGTTTGGAGTCCGCCTGCCTGGATGAAAACAAATAATTCCGTTAACAACGGAGGAGAATTAAGACAGGATAAGTATATGAACTTCGCAAATTATATTGTAAGGTACATAAAAGAATATAAATCCAGGTACGGGATAGATATATATGCTGTATCCTGCGCAAATGAGCCGAAGCTTAGCACATCATACTCATCATGCCTCTGGACGGGAGAGCAAATGTCATGGTTTTTTTCCGAATATTTGGGTCCGATGCTTGAAAAGGAAAAAATCGATACGATGGTTTTTGCACCTGAAACGGAACAATTCGGGAACAATTTCTTAATGGAATATAAGAGCATTTTCAGCGATACCGTTTCAATTCCGCAAATAGCAGCGCAGCATGGCTATGGCGGTGTTGTGGAACCTATAGACGCCATTATAATTAAAAACAGGAAACTGTGGCTGTCAGAAATTTCCGATGTTTCAGGGAAAGTAAACGACCCTTCAATAAATGACGGTTTGTTTTGGGCAAAGACGGTGCATGAATATCTTACTAAAGCAAAAGTTAATGCATTTATATATTTCTGGGGAATGAGCATGTATTACAATAAGGGAATATCGCTTATCGGACTAAATTCAGAAGAAAAGTCCGTTGTTATTAACAAAAGGCTGTTTACAATTGGAAACTACAGCAGGTTTATCAGGCCTGGGTTTAAAAGAATAGGTGTAACCGGCAACTTGTGTGATGGGGTTTTCATTTCCGCTTATAACAGCGCAAAAGGAGATTTTGTTTTAGTTGTTGTAAACGACAGAAACGAAAATGTTGATATAACAGTTGAATGCAATGGGTTCGGGTGTTCCGAACTTACTGCTTATAGAACTTCGGAAAATGAAGACCTTAAGCTAATTGAAACGTTAACAATTAATGAAAATTCAAAAATACCTGTAAAAGGCAAGAGTGTTACGACATTTGTCGGGGTTTGTACTTCTTAAGCAAAGGTGATTCGATGGATATTAACAAAGTTACGTTATCCGGTTCATGCCTGTGCATTGAATTTTTTGAAACCGGCGGACTTGCAGGATTGATTGATGTTAAGACTGGCCGGAACTATATCATCAAGCATAATGGGACCGGTGTTCCGTTGTTCCGTTTGACATGTTCAGAAATCCGGGATGGTGTTGTATTGCCGGGAGAAATAAAGTTTTCTTCCCTGTTGGCGCAGGAGATCACGTATAAGAAAATAAACGAAGAGATCCGGTTCTATTTTTCCCGTATCGACGGTATGGATTTAAATGCCGAATGCACGGTATGTTTAAAGGAAAATCCGGCATTGAGTTATTGGAGGATAAAAATCACCAACAATACGGATTATGCTATCAAATTGATAGAATACCCTGTTATTCACGCTGTGATACAGCTTGGAGACAGTATCGATGATGACAGGATACTGCTGCCTAAGCAGGACGGCTATCTGCTGGGCAATCCCCTTTTAATGGAATGGGAAGGGGACGCGCCCGAAAGAAGGTATAACCAGAGATATGATTATCCGGGTGAAGGTAGGGAGTTTCCTGCCGGTATTTCAGCACAACTGCTGGCTTATTATGATGAGGAAGGGGGTATGTACCTGGCTGTCCATGATAGCGAAGGCCATGCAAAAATGCTTGGGCCGGTATGGATAAGAGGAGATTCCTATGATATACTGGATTTTACCCCGGTTCACCGCATTCCTGAATACCCCCGGAATGACTACACTAGCCCATATGATACCGTTATTGGATGCTTTTACGGGGATTGGCAGGCGGCCGCAGATATTTATAAAAGCTGGGCAAAAAATCAGGAATGGTGCAGGAAAAGGATTACTGAACGTGAAGATATTCCCGACTGGATAAAAAAAGGAGCTTTTTTCTTTAATTTCAGGCTCCGCTACCAAAAAGACGGTGAGAATTACTTAAACAGAGCGCCGGAATATGTAAACCGATGGGGTAAGGAACTGGGCATCCCGATGGTTGCCATGATGTGTGGTTGGGAAAAGATAGGCGAATGGGTAGGACCGGACTATTTTCCGCCGTATGGCGGTGAAGAACGCTTCCGAAGGTTATGCGGTAATATGAAACAAAAGGGTATTCGTCCCTTTCCTTTCGGCTTGTCCGGTTTAAAGCTTCCTATACGTAAAAAGATAGGAAAGGATTGGCCGCAGCCGGAGTTAGAAGTGGATTATGACAACAGAGCGGTTTTTGAGGAAAAATACCGGCAACATGCCGCGTTAGGACCGGATGGAAATTTGATAATGGATTCAGAAGTAGAAAGCTGGGATGGCTTGCATGCGTATGCATGTGCGGCTACGCCCCAGGCGTGGGAACAATTGCATGATGCCACTTTAAAGCTGGTAAAAGATTTCGGAGTGCAGGTAAGCCAGATGGACCAGGTTTTCAACGGTGGCTGCACCGAATGTTATAATCCATTACATGGGCACCATTTGGGACGCGGGAAGTGGCAGGTAGATGAAATTAAGAAAATATACAGCAGTACTAGGAAAAAAGCGAAGGAAATAGATCCGGAGTTTGCGCTGTCCCAGGAATTTCAATCGGAATTGTTCATTCAATATCTGGATATATACCATGGCAGAAATTATGACCAGCCTCGCGGTTTAATCGGTGTGCCGCTGTTTTCCTACCTGTATCATGAATACATTCCGTGTTACGGAGGGGACTGGTCATCTTTCTTAAGCGATAATACCAGCGGAATCTATTATCATGCCGCCAATTTCGTCTATGGAAACCTGCCTGCGGGTTGCCCGCAAACGATGTGGAGGATGACCCGCAATGTGGAGCCCGAAGAAGCGGATGAAGGAATAATGAGAATGGCGAAAAATACATGCACATTGTTCCAGAGATTCCCGCATTACCTGATTATGGGAGAAATGCTCAATACTTCAAAAATTTTGGTCCCTGAAGTAAAAGTTAAATTTTGCGGGCTGAATTTTTCGGGGTGGAGGAAACGGGAAATGTCTATGCCAGCAGTATTGCACTGCGCATGGAAAAGCCTTGAGGGGAGGATTGCGTATGCCCTCGCCAACATCTCAAGCGAACCGCATACTTTTTTTATGGATATACCACAGCACGGTATAGAAAGGGATGTAAAAATAACCTTATATAGAAACAATTTAACCCCTAATATTATACGCAGTGAAGTAAAACTTCCGCAGAAAATTAAACTGGAACTATATGCGCAGGATGCAGCAATACTTGAAATTTATTGAGGAATAAGGAAGAATAATTTACATATTTAGTTAAACCTGGGAAACGCGAAGCAGTAGTTCTGCTTACAGCGGTATTCCGGGTGTTTTTGCATGTATAAATTGACAGATACTGCTTGTTATTATATTATTAGTCACAGGTAATATGCTGCCGATGACATACGGAGGTCATATGGAAACATTGAGACCCTTGCGCAACGCAAGGTTTACCGATATTATCGACTATGGGTTTTTTTTATATAAGAAGCATTTCCGGAAGATTTTTCTGCTGGATCTGATGTTTTATCTGCCTTTCGTAGTTTTATACACAATAATAAATCCTGTTTTTACGGACAATTACCTGAATTTCTTTAGCATGCCCGAAAGTATTGTTGAACCGACGGAATTGGTTTCATCATTGTTAACGCTTTACGCAATGCTTTTTGGAAGCCTTTTTATTTATATGATTTATTGGATAACACTGAATAATGTTTTTGACGGCTCGATTATAAAAATACTGTACGCTGATGTGGTTTTACAGAGAGAAAAGACAATAGGACAAGTTGTCCGTGAATGTTTCAGGCAATTCGGCACGCTCGTGGTGGGGAAGATTTTATACGGTATGATTATATATGCTGTTGCAATGGTCGTTTACCTGGTTATAATTGCGGGAGTTTTCGCCGGAACTTTTTCCATTTTCGGGCTTACTTCGATAGTCTCAACAATGCAGTGGTTGTCAGTTGTTCTGATAATTTTGGCGGCTGTTATTCTTATTTCGGCTTTTGTTTTTATTGTTCTGACAGTGGGCTATTTCAACGGCAAGTATTGGATGTTCCTGCCTGCCGTATGCATAGAAAACAGAAAAGCCGGACAAAGCATAGCAAGGTGCGGCAACCTTGCGAAAAACAGCTTCTTTTTGATCAGCCGGTCGTATATTGCGGGACTTATTATTGTCGCACTGCTTCCCGGCACAATAAATATGATTATGGTTTTCATTGTTTCGGGTGCAGGTGATTTTGACATGACCCTTTTGCAAATTGGATCTGTTGCTTCGCAACTCCTTGCAGCAATACTCCAGCCTCTTTTTGTATGCATCATGACGGCTCTTTATATTACCCTAAGGGTAAGGCGCGAAGGCTTGGACATTGAGGTTGCCCTGTGGAAAATTATCGAGGATAATATTGATAAAGCGAAGCGTTGGACAGCGGAGGGCACGGATGTTTAATGATGAGCAGAAAGTGAAAATCATTAAGGAAAAAATAAATAAAATCCTGTCAAGACGTGAGTTCCAAAATCCCGGTAAGAAAAATCCGCTTTCCGATTTGATAAACCGGCTGTGGGAAAGCATAAAAGAGTGGATTTACAGTATTCTGTTTAAGGACAGATTACCAAGAAAGGAATTCGGTATTAAAATTGATACTGTCCCCGTATGGGTTCAAAACGTTTTAAAAATCTTATTAATTGTGGCTGCTGTCATTGTTGTATTTATTATAACCAGGGCGGTAATAAAAAGAGTGTACTTTAAAGCCGGAAAGAAAGAGCGCCGAAACCCGAAGGCGGCTGATTTTCTTGATAATCCCGACCTGGCTTTTGAAAAGGTTAAAGATCTGATAGAAAAAAAGGATTATACAAATGCCTTCCGTTACCTTTTTATCTGCGTTCTGTTGAAGTTTCATAAAAGAAGAATCATTCATATCGAGAAATGGAAGACAAACCGGGCATATATAAGGGAGATAAACACGGCGGACAATAAACTTGCCGCGCAAATGAATGAGTTTTCGTTATTGTTTAATGCCTGCCACTACGGCGGGCGGGCCGTCAGCGAAAATCAATTAAACGTATGGCTCGATTTTTTCGAAAGCCTTGGGGAGGATGAAAAATGGCAAAAAGAATGAAAAGCATTGTCAGGTTCATCCTTACCGCTTTCGTGATTTTTTCGGCCGCTCTCGTTTTATATTCCGTAACGCTGTACAGGGGAAATTACCCCGACTACAGCACATATAACGCGGGGGAATATGGAATTAAAGCGATATACCTTCTTACTAAGGAAATGGGGTACTCTCCGAAGCGTTTTCATTATCCCGCCAAATTCATATCGAATGAAACGTTAATTGTGGCATACAGGCCGGATATTTTGATATTCAATAAAGATGAAGAACAGCTTAATATGAAACAATGGCTTTTAAAAGGAAATACGCTTATCCTGGTACCTGAAAGGGAAACGGTCGAAGCACTTTGGATTTTTGATATGATAAGTGAAATGAAGAAGTGGCATGAGGTTATAAATGTCGGAAACATAACGGTTACATGGTATGGTGTCGGAGAAGGCAGAGTCTGCGTCATCGATCAGGAGGATTATTTTTTAAACGTGAATCTCCGCGATTCCGACGCGGGAATAGCCTTTATCGGGGCTTTGGAACAGACTGGGATCAGAGATGTATACTTTAACGAGTATTATCACAATATTCAAAAACCGGCTCCGGGTGTTTGGGAATTGATTGGAACCACAGGCCAATTGGTTGTAATTCAGCTTGTTTTGTCACTGATCCTTGTTGCAGTAAAAGGATGGAAGCCATTCGGGCGCGATAATCGTGAAAATTACTGGAGCAAGCGTCCGGAGAATGAGGTTCTGATCGCGTTGTCAAACCTTTACGCGCGCATGAGATCATATCCCCTAGTGCTTGCGAACTACTATGGATATTTCAGGCATAAGTACGGCCGGTTTCTTACAGTGACCGGACCGCTTCAATACAGGGCAGTTCAAACTCTTTCCGCATGCGAAAGGTATATCGAGGGCGGATCTCGAAACAGGAAACTATTGATTAACCTTATGCGTGATTTGTATAAAATTGAAGAAGAGATAAGGAAAGGAATGAAAAAGATATGGAATTAGACCTTATGTTTGTAAAGAAAAAATATACCGAATTAATGGATGAACTGAAAAAGGTAATTGTCGGGCAGGAGCAGTTTCTAACCCATCTTGCCGCTGCGCTTTTCACAGGCGGCCATGTTTTGATGGAGGGTTTTCCGGGGCTTGGGAAAACACTGACTGCAAGAACTCTTGCAAAGGCTCTTGATGTAAGGTTTTCGAGGATACAGTTCACACCTGATCTTATGCCGTCCGATGTTACCGGAACAAAGGTGTTTGACGTTAAAAATAGTACGTTTTATATGAAAAAGGGCCCGGTCTTCACAAATATTCTTTTAGCCGACGAAATTAACAGGGCTACACCGAAAACACAGTCGGCTTTGCTGGAGTGCATGGAAGAAAGAAGCGTTACGATTGACGGCGAAACATACTTGCTTGACGAGCCATTCCTGGTCATAGCGACCATGAACCCGATTGAGTTCGAAGGAACATACCCGCTTCCCGAAGCGCAATTGGACAGGTTTTTAATGAAACTGGAAGTGAATCATCTTCCTCCAGAAAAAGAAGAAGAACTCCTTTACAGGGTTAATGAAGCAGGAGGAGTTTTATCGCCGGAACGGGTTACGGCTGTTATAAACCCTGACGAATGGAGAGCGGCAAGAAATGAAATTGCAAACGTAAGCGTAAGTGAAGGGATAATGAGGTATATAACTTCAATCATATATGCCACGCGGAATACGCCCGCTGTTTTGCTTGGAGCGAGCTCACGCGCTTCGATAGACCTTATGAAATGCGCAAAGACATTGGCTGCTTTTGAGGGACGGGATTATGTAATACCGGAAGATGTGGTGGAAGTAATCCACCCTGTTATCAGGCACCGTATTATTGTAAGACCCGAGGCACAGCTTGACAATGTAACCGTTGACGACATCCTGTCGGGCATAATCAAAACTGTTGAGATTCCAAGGTAGAATGGGGAATAAACATGCTTTTTGGCAAAAGATTTATAATTCTTGTCCTGGCCGGAACAATCCCTGCTTTATTGTCACTTATACCCGGAGCCGGAGCATATCCTGTTCTGGTTTATAATACTCTTTTGCTGCTCTTTTATGCCATCGATTATTCGATTACCCCGTCACCGGACGAATTCGAGATCAGAAGGGAAATGGAAAAGAAGTTTTCCCTTAATGTATGGAACGATGTTTGCCTGATTGTGAAAAACCCTGCAAAAGCTCCATTGATGATATCGATAAGGGACAGCGTACCGAAAAGTTTTGAAACCGATAAGGAGATAATAACCTTCAAGGCAGGTGCGGAGGAGTCAAAAACCGTATTATACAAGGTTAAGCCGAAAAAAAGAGGGGAGTATTCCTTTTTGGATCTTCATTTTCGTTATACCGGGGTTCTGGGATTATGCGTGAAATCAAAGATATTTAACGCAGCCGGGAAGGTAAAGGTATATCCGAATTTGGAAGATATGCGGAATAAAAACCTTATAATTGCAAGCAGAAAGAAACTGACGGTTGGGCTCCAAAAAATCCGCAGGCTGGGAATAGGCACCGAATTTGAAAGCATACGCGATTATACTCCGGCCGACGATTACAGGCATATAAACTGGAATGTCACCGCAAGGGAAGGTCGCCTTTTTGTTAACCAATATGAACCTGAACGCAATCGGCACATATACCTGATGATTGATGCGAGCCGTGTGATGGCGGAGGAAATCGGCGGCATCTCAAGGCTTGATTACGCGGTTAACACTGCTTTTTTGGTTGCCGAAACCATTCTTTACCGCGGTGATAATATAGGGCTTATTGCTTTTGACAATGAGATTCGTCGCGTCGTAAAAACGGGAAAGGGAATGCCTCATTTCCAAAAGCTGGCGGACAGCATGTACAATATTGGAGTTAGTGAAGCCGCCGCGGACTATGACGAGGCGTTTTCAACACTTCAGGGAACGCAAAGCCGCAGGAGTCTCGCGCTCTTATTTACAAACCCTGCGGGCATCGAGCACGCGCGTGAAATAGTTACGGCCTGGCAGAACTATGCCCCGGGCCATAAAGTTATAGTGCTTACAATAAAAAATCCGGTATTGATAAAAGAGGCGGGCAAAAGGATCGATAAGCCCGATGATGCGTTTGTTAAAAGCGCCGCAATTAAACTGATCGATGATCGGAGGCGTACTTTTTCCGTCCTGGAAATGTCGGGAATACACGTGTTGGAATCCTCTCCCGATTCATTTGTTGTCGATGCCGTAAACCGCAGCCTGACTGCGATAGGCAGCAGATCTTTCTGAACTTCAGTTTTTTCCTTTTCTTTTTAAATTCTTGTTATAAGAAATATAACCGTGGTATATATGCATAAAATGTATTGTTTGAGAAGTCCAGCGGTTAAATGTCAAGAGCTAAATTGGAAATGATCTTTGAAAATTTCATAAGA
>LFRV01000041.1:0-24184 GCA_001512485.1 Clostridiales bacterium DTU069
GGATTTGAAGATCCATGATTTCGGGAGAAACCTTTTTGCGAAGTTCATACCTCCCGGGATAACGAAAAGACATTATTTTAACATAATGTTCCACATGGTTTAATTCCTGACTAAATGGAACCATCATGCTCGAATAAAGAGAATAATGGAATAGTTTTGCCATGGATGTAACCAATTCCTCTATGGGTTCGGCATTATAGTGATTAGCCATGCTTCGCAGGCACTCCATTGTGTTAAAAAGGAAATGTGGATTAATCTGGCTGCGATAAGCAGTAAACTCAGCCTTTTGATGGGCTATTTCCATATCATATAGCTTTTTCTGTGCCTGTTGTTCTTTTTTGGTTGCTGTTTCTATTCTGTCAAGCATCTGGTTGATTCTGTCGGATAGCAACTGAAGCTCCAGCAGCTTTGCGCACCTTATACGTTTATTGCTGCTTTTTAAATCCAAAGCATTTACATCGGTAATAATGGCGTTAACAGAAGAAGATATGCTTCTGACAACCATCATCATCAACAAAACGATTATTATTGTACCCAGTATTATGATTATAAAAAGTGAATTTCTTGTTGAAAACAAATCCTCCAAAACCGAGTTCTCGGGAAGCATGCAAACAATTTTCCATTTCGATTCAGGTATTACCGCCGAGTATGTAAGATATTTAATGTTTTCATGCCTGAATGACCTCTGACCTTCTTCCAGAGCAAGTATATGGGCTATTTTCTCTTCATCAACCTCCTGATTCGATGATATAAAACGGTCATTATAAATCAACGCATAAATTACTTTTTTATCATCTTCATGCACCTGAAACAAAGAATCAACGTCAAACAATACGGCACATATTGCCGCGTTTCCCGACTTGCCCCGTGTTACAATGCCGTAAACATCATTGATTGGAGCATAATATATAAAGTATGGTGTAAGTTGTTTGGCCTTATTTATTAAATATATCGGTTCGGAAAAGAAAGGCTCTTCAAACTGGATATTCTCACTTAGTCCGTGTTTGGACAGATCGCTTAAAAACACGTTGGTATATACCTCACTGGAATATAAATAGGTATGGGAGTTTACATAGAAAAATATATCACGTATATATGGATAGATTTCTGCTGAATTTGAGATAACCTCAAACGCAGCAGGGCGGTTACGGATTCGATCGGGCGAATATACTGAAAAACAGTGATTTTGTACAGAAGTTGAGTAACCGATGGTCTTAGCCGTTCGAGCAATTACATTCAATCGTTCCGACAACTGTGCTTCGATATCCTGCGAAACCTGCTCAAAATTTGCGTTAACCTGTTTATTTACCACCAGTCTGAAAGTGTAGTAATAATAGATAATCACAAGAGAAACAAACACAACACTTATAAACAGGCATGCTACAATGCGTATTCTCATGGAATTAAAGGGCTGCTTCATCTATGTCTCCACATTTTTACCATGAAATTTAATTACTATGCAATGACATAATTTATATTATATGGTCGATATTTGTTTATATTTCTGTCCCAATTCATTATAATATACAGGAAATTTTAATTCAATGCAGCAATACGTTTTGTGTGAAATAATCATATTATTGTCTTATTAAATCATATATTTGTCACTATTATCTAAATTTAGCCCTGTTTATAATAAAAATGTCTCAAACTTACAGAACATACAATTGGATTGAATACGCATCAATAAATTTTGTAATACGAGGAGAAGAATTGTGAGCAAAATAAACACAGTGTCACATAGTTCGCCGCAAAATTCAAAAAAGACCTATTTTCAGCGTTTAATTCAAGGAATATGGAAAAACAGAGGAATCTACATGATCCTTCTTCCTGTGTTGTTATGGTACATATTATTTCAGTATGTTCCTATGGCCGGATTACAGCTTGCCTTTAAGGATTACAAGGTAAACCTGGGTATCTGGGGAAGCCCGTGGTCAGGCTTTAAGCACTTTAACAGGCTCTTTTCAAACCCAAGATTTTTCAACTCTGTTCTCCTTACCTTAAGAATTAACATTGGAAGATTGTTTATTACTTTTCCTTTCCCCATTATACTTGCCCTTTTATTAAATGAATTGCGTATGAACAGATATAAACGAACCCTTCAAACCATTTTCACTTTTCCCAACTTTTTATCCTGGGTAGTAGTAACCGGAATAACAATCAATGTTTTATCCTTTGACGGTCTTGTAAACAGCCTTATACGCGTTTTTGGGGGAACGCCTGTCAGTTTTATCGGTAATGAAAGCCTTTTTATTCCCCTGGTTTTTGCTACAGAAGTATGGAAATCCGCAGGCTGGGGTTCAATTATATATCTTGCCGCGATGGCAGGAATTGATCCGGGATTATATGAGGCCAGTGATATTGATGGTGCAACCCGCATCCAGAAAATTATTTATATTACACTGCCAAGTATTCTTCCAACGGTAACGGTAATGTTTATATTAGCTACCGGTAATATAATGAAAAAGGGCTTTGAGCAGGTCTTTAACTTGTCAAATCCGGCAGTAAGAAATGTTTCGGAAATTCTGGATGTTTATATTTATAATATTACCTTCCGTGCTGTTCCAAACTTTGGGTACTCAACCGCTCTTAGCCTGTTTCGCTCTGTTGTGAACCTGTTTTTCTTAGTCATTGCCAATGCCGGATCAAAATGGCTGACTGGTAGCGGATTATTTGGCATGGAGGAGAATCAAAATGAATAAGAAACGAAAGATTGACAAAATTGATATTATAGTTTTTATCGTACTGACAATGTGGGGTCTTTCCATCCTTATACCATTTGTGAATGTGCTGGCAGTATCCTTTTCCACACAAAAAGAATACCTTGAAACGCCTCTCCTGTTATGGCCGAAAAAACCCACACTGGAAAACTATGCTGCATTATTCAGGAACGGTAGAATCCTGATTGGTTACCGGACAACACTTCAACTGATAGGCATCGCTCTTCCTGTTAATCTTTTTCTTACTATTTGTGCCGCTTATGGTTTAAGCCGAAAAGGTTACCCTGGCAGAAAACTTTTTATGAAATTTGTGGTCTTCACAATGCTTTTCAGCGGTGGAATCATTCCGTTATACCTTACAGTACGTTCGTACGGACTGATAGGAAGCTTGTGGGGCGTTGCCCTGTCAACCGGATTGAATACTTTTTACATGATTATCATGCTGAACTTTTTTGCATCCCTGCCGGATTCACTGATAGAATCGGCGAAACTGGACGGAGCAGGAGAATACACCATTATGTTCAGAATCATTTTACCTCTGTCAAAAGCAGTTTTGGCTACTGTCACGTTGTATTATCTTGTAGACAGGTGGAACGAATGGTACCATGCTATGATTATGATTCGGGATACGGCTAAAACACCGTTGCAGGTAATACTCAGGTCTATTATTTTGGATTCCCAGCTCTTAGATGAGGTTGTCACCGAGTCGGTGGATATATTTTCATTCAGTGACGGCCTTAAAATGGGCTCTATTGTTGTAGTAATGCTGCCTGTAATGTGTGTTTTCCCGTTTTTGCAAAAACATTTTGTAAAGGGAGTTCTCATAGGCGCAATAAAGGCATAAGCGGGCATTATGTATCAACACACCTTTATATTTTTGACTTAAACAGCTTTCTTTAAGAAACTGTTTATATACATTAAATTAAATTTAGGAGGGATCACATGAAAAATAATGTGAAACGAGTAATTGCTTTTGTAATCGTTGTTATGATGATGCTAATCATTACAGCATGCAATCAAAAACCAGGCACTCCTGCCCCATCAGACAGTGAAAGCAAAAGCAGCACATCAGAAGCCGGCCAAAGCAGCGACTACTCGGAACATTATACATTTACAATTGCAAGCGTTCAGGTGAATGAAGCCACAGACTATAATGGCGATGAATTTTCAAAATGGTGGCTGGAAAAATACAATTTCGAATGGGATGTCATTGCCATGAATTTTGACAACTGGGAAGAAAGAGTACGAATTTGGATCAGCTCCGGAGACATGCCTGACATTACAATTTTTAATTACAAACACGGGGAAATGATGAATTACATTGAGCAGGGATTGATTTTCCGCTTTCCCGACAATTGGAAAGAAAGATGGCCTAATGTTGCAAAAGCTCAAAAGCTGTCCGAACTTGGTGATGTTGTGGCAGAACATGTGGGAGGAACATATTTTCTGGCAAGACCTAACTTCTCTAATAATAAACCCACTGTAAAAAACTTAACCAATATGATTGTATATATAAGAAAAGACTGGGCACAAGCCGTAGGATTTGAACTGAAAGAGCATTACACCATTCCCGAATTTTTGGAATACGCGCGTCTGATAAAGGAAAAAGACCCTGGAAATGTTGGCGACAGATTAGTTCCTATTGGAGTTAACGCATCTAACGCAAATTCTCTGTTTGTTCGTAACAGCAGTACCCACACCGGATCCGACGCCTACTTTTTCAGAGGAGAAGACGGCGATTTTTACTGGGGACCGGCTCACGAAGATACATTGAAAGGCTTGAAGTACTATAAGACCGCATATGAAGAAGGACTGCTCCATCCGGAATTCTTCTCCTATTCGGGCTCTCAGGATATAGAAGATTTCTACGTAACCGGTGTTTCCGGAGCAATGTGGTACCAGGGTATGGCAAGATATATGGAGATGCTGGACAGCAATATGAAGGAAAACCTGGGATTAAGTTTTGACGAAGCCGTATGGCCATGTTTTGTAACCGATGATGAAGGTGTTTTCAAGAATCATCCTTTGACTAATTTCTGGGGAACAATTCTTTTCAGCCCGAACATGGGAATGAAAAAATGGGAAAGATACATGGATATGCTTGACTATTCAGCCAGTGATGAAGGGCAGTTATTTATCCGTATGGGCTTTGAAGGCGTTGACTGGGAATATGATGAAGAAGGAAACATCAAAACACTGTTNNTTGTTTTAAGTGATGACTTCAGCCTGGTAAACCCGAACTACAGAAAAGAATTCAGAGAAAAAACGATTCAGCTGTACAAACTGAAGGAAGCCTTAAGTACCGATACTTCCGCTCCTCCTATGGATTGGGACATATATTTATATGATTCCGAAGCAAAGAATGCGCTCAGTTTTGATTTCAGCAAGGATTTTGCATCCCTGGTTGTTTCAAGGGATGATATAGAAACCGCCTGGAGAAATTGGGTTCAAAGCAATGCTTATATGGTAGATCCGGTGCTTGAGGAATTCAGAGCAAACTTAAGGTAATAATTATAAAAACTTATAAACTGCATGTAATAAAAAATATGTTCGCCAGTGTTTAGTTTCCAATGGCAGGGAAATGGCGAATGTATGGTTGATTAATATGGGGAAGAGCTAAGCTCTTCCCTAAATTGATCTTGCCGATAAAATAATCGGTTTACATTTGAGCGTTAATTGCGGCTATTACCTGTTTTGTTGCCATGTTCAATACTTCGCTTATCATTTCCATCGACACCGGTTTTGCAATAACCATCAGCGGCTGCACGGATCTGAACTGGTAATGGTTGTCGGTTGAAGTAACAAACACTATGCGACATGAAGCGGGTGAGTTGAATTTACGTATTTGCTGTGCTGTTTCAAGGCCTGTTAATATTTTCATTTTCTGATCAAGAAACAACAGATCATATGAACCGCCCTTTTCAAATTCCTTAATTAGTTCTTCTCCGCTGGAAAACTTATCAATTTGAAAAGAAAGCCCTTTCTGTTTTTCATAGGCACGTATATATGACTCTATAACATCTCGCAGGATGGGAACATCATCACATATTCCTATTTTAACAAAAGCATTTCCCCTGTTTTCCACAATCTTAAACCCCCTCTATTTTTTAAAAGAACAGGTTTTATTAGCAGTTTTTTCCTCGACCTAATTATACCGTTTATATTTTACAATTGCAAGTGTAAAATTACCTTTATAGTTTATTACGTAAACTCATTATAGTTGTTACAGTTTTAGATAGGTGATACAGATGGAAATAAATTATAGAGAAATGGGCAGGCGTATAGCAAAAAGAAGAAAAGCGCTTAACTTAACCCAGGAAGAGATTTCAGAAGCCACCGGCCTTAGCAATAATCATATTTCAAATATTGAGAACAGCCATTCCATACCGAGCATTGAAACCCTTATGAAAGTATGCGAAAAACTGGAGGTAACTCCGGATTACGTCCTTTTAGGCATAACAAAAGACTTAAATGATGATCTCGTTACCCAAATCTGTAAAAAACTCAAGCTTTGCGACAACAAAAAGCTTAAACTGATTGACAGTTTCATTACCTGGATAATAGACGAAAATATATGAATTACTTAAGATACATGTTTTTCAACTCGTTTACCGTATCGTCGCAGGGTGTTGCACATGAATATCGCGCGCTGTTATATGCGCTTTTTATTTTTTCATGGACCTTTATATCCTGTTTGTTCCTTTCGGCAATACGTTTAATCGTTTCGGCCGGCGTTTCCGTACAGGAAAAATTAAAACCCCTTCGTATGTTTTCGGTAACAAATTTCGTATAAATAAACCTGACACGGGAAGCATTGTCTTTCATATCCCTCCACCTGGGTTCCCGCCTGAATATTCTTTTAATTATCGACGGTTTTTTAGGCATCTCCGTTTTCAGGATTGACTCCTGCCGGTCGAAATAGCCCAATTCCGTGGAGCTCCATTTCTTAAAACTACCGAGCAGGCCCGATATCACATCCTGTATGGCCCTGAGGATCCTTTTATAATTCCTGGCAATATACCGTATCGTTAAAAACAGGATAAACAGCAAAAACAGGATAGCCAGAATGTCCAGTATCACCCCTATTATTGAATGGCCCTCTTCAGCGGGAAAAGGCATATCTTCCATTCCCGCGCCATCCGGCGCCGGTCCCAGGGGCTCGTACAGCGAAGCAAAAAAATCAATAACCTTTCCAATAACGAAGGCGATTCCTTTCGCGACATAAACAACCGCGTTTACAAAGGAATCCCACAGTGAAAGAAGAAGCATTGCCGCTATTATCACTATTGTAATGATCCAGTTGCCGCGCATTACCGAGCCCGGTATAACTTTCACGCTGCTTTTTTCCCTCGTTTCAAACAGAAGGAAGCGCCTGTTCGCAATAGGCAGGCCTACTATAACATAAATAACGGCAAACGCGGCGGCTGTTCCGGTAAGATGTTCAAGAACAGACGACTTGCTTATAAAAAATACCGATATGCCGTAAATAACAAGCCCTACGGAATAGAAAAACAGGTTGCGGCCGCTTTCCCCTATTCCGGATCTTATTCCCCAAATGAAAAAGAAGCAGGTCGCCAAAAGTGTCACGATGATTTCTTCAACCGCGTCGAGCGGAACAATAATTACCCACAGCGCGGCCGCCAACGCAGTGTACAGTATGGTTACGACTGTAATAAGCAAATTGCTGAACCTTTTCAAAGCCATCGTAATAACAATGGGAACAAGCATATGGAAAGGCAGCGACAGCGTAAACATTACCTGGACATTTTTATCGAATGTAAGACCCGCTATTATTAAAATGACCGGGAAAACCATAAGGTATTCCAGTATCGACCAGAACCACCTTAATAAAACCTGCTTTTTCATTTAAATTACTCCAAACAAATAAAACCGTTCAAAGCTATATCTTCAATATCTCAACGGCGTTCCCCATCGCTCTCAAGCGGTGTATCCTGTCTTCAATATCCTGATCCACAACCGCGGTAATTAAAAGGTAATCGGTATGGTTCGGATTCCTTTCGAGTTCCTGCTCCAAAAGAGTAGGAAAACTCACACTCCTCAGGATAACCATCCTGGCAAGGTTTTCTAAAATAGTGATACGGTGCTGGCTGCCCGTTGTCGGGTTAATTCTTATCGGCCTTTTTTCCATATCCTTTAAAAACGCGTTCGAACCGAAGCCTGCCTCAATAACATTTTTAAATGCGTACTCAAGTATCGTCGCGGCAACCGAAATGCCGTACTCCACACGCTCCGGTTCATTAGTAACTGTCCATTGATGCGATTTTGTATCTACATTCAAAAGAATCATCAGCCTGTGCCTGGCTGTAGGTTCGTATTGATTTACATAAAGCGTTCCAAACCGCGCCGATGCCTTCCAGTTGATGCTCTTCATGGGATCGGAGGTTGTATATTCCCGCACTCCCGCCCTGATAAACGGGTCTTCGAGAATCCAGCGCCTTACTACATTATCTCCCTGCCAGCTGTGTGATGGCAGGTTCAGTTCGGGAAGTTTCAAGACCCTTGGGAAAACATACAATCTCGCATCGGTTGCTATATCCTTCATTGTAATAATGTTTCCCGTTATTGATCTGCAAGTGAGCGCCGCTGATTTTAAATGATAATATCCCCTTTTCGCGCAATTAACCGTATGAGTGCGTATAATGCGGGTATAAGGCATCATGCAGAAAGCACTTATGTGAAATTCGTCCTGGAGTATGTTCATATCTTCCTGGCGTCCGAACCGAAGGCCCCCGTCTATTCTCGATTCCACCTTCAGCCACGGTACCGGGAGCAGTTTCCTGTTGCTTATTTTTTCAATCATATGGATGGTTTGCCCAAAATTCGCGTGCATTGTATCGAAGCTTCTTTCAAGGCTTACTCTTGAAAGACCGTATTTCGATGTGAGAACAGCCTCAATAAGAATTACCGCAACTGCCGCTAAAATGAGCTTATACACCCACATAATCTACCGGCCTCCCGTACGGTTCATAAGACTTTCCTCGGAAGGGACCGGGATGCGGTTCAAAATCTGATCAATTATCGCGTGCTGCACGGGCATGCCGCTGTCACTTCCCGCATGCCTTGCGACAATGCGGTGCGCAAGCACCGGCTTCGCCATTTGCTTGACATCGTCAGGTGTAACGTAATCACGCCCATTAACGGCAGCAAGAGCCTGGCTTGTTCTAAGAAGCGCCTGGCTTCCGCGCGGGCTTACGCCAAGAAGTACGTCCGGGTGTTTTCTTGTCGCTTCGACAATCTGCACAATGTAAAGGTATATATCTTCGCTAACATACGTATTTTTGAAAATATCATTGATATCACTGAAGTCTTCTTTATTCGCGACAGGCTTAAGAACCGGGAACGGGCTTTCATGCTTGAACCTTTTCAGGATTTCAACGCCGTCCGCAGTTTCGGGATATCCCATGTACAACTTCATAAGGAAACGATCGAGCTGGGCCTCTGGCAGCGGGAACGTTCCAAGGGTTTCTACCGGGTTTTGTGTAGCGATCACCATAAACGGGGACTCAAGCGGATAAGTTTGCCCGTCTATTGAAACCTGCCTTTCCTCCATACATTCGAGAAGGCTCGACTGCGTTCTCGGCGTAGCCCGGTTTATTTCATCGGCCAGCAGGATGTTCGTAAACACGGGGCCTCTCCTGAAAACAAACTCGCCTTGCTTCTGGTTGTAATAGTGTATTCCCGTTATATCCGACGGCAACAAATCCGGTGTGAACTGAACCCGGTTAAACGCCAGCTCAAGCGAACGGCTTAAGGTTTTCGCAAGAAGAGTCTTCCCTGTGCCCGGCACATCCTCTACAAGGGCATGGCCGCCGCATAACAGGCAGATGATTAACTGTCGGATAACGCTACTTTTACCCACAATAACCTTTTTAATGTTTTCCATTAGCTTATCGACCAAAATTTTCAACGCGGCATTGTCCATAACTATTACCTTCTTTTCCACGACTTAAATTTCGCCGGATTTTATAACTATGCATTAAACTGATTAACAATTCTGCACTCAAAGATGAAAATTTCAACACATTAATACACACAGTCAAATACTGCAGAGATGCAAAACGGCCGAAGCCGTTTGAACGAAACCGGAAATTATATAAAACGTCGGAATCATTCACTGTTTACTGCTTCTATTAAGTTTATGCCAAGATCTATCACCCGTTCCTCGCCGAGAAACGAAATAAGCACACGAGCCCGTTTTTTTCTTTTGTCAACCTTGAGTATTTTCCCTTCCAGGGCTGTCAGAGGACCGTTTATTATCGTAACCCTGTCGCCTTCCATAAATATGTCAGATTCCTGTATTACGTCTTCTTCGTCGAAAAGATGGCTGAAAACCTCGATTTCTTTCCTTGGAATCCTGACCGGCTCCCTGTCGGTGCAAAGGAGTTTGTAAAGTCCGGGCACCTGCCGCAGTTTCTTATAGCTGCTGTCGTCAAGTATCCCGTGAATGAATATATAACCGGGAAAAAGGTTCCTTGCGCGCCTGTACCATTTGCCCTGCTTCCTTTCCTTTATTATCTTTTTCGGAACCTTTACCGCAGGATTGCCTTTAAACCGGTAATCCAGGCGCTGTTTAACCTTGTTTTCCTCTCCTGTTTTCACGAACACGGCATACCACGGCAGATCATTTTCCATTTATAAATCGCCTTCCAAAGTATATTTATTAATTGTTTTAACTTTTTTCTTTCAGTAAATCCCTGATCTCCGTCAAAAGTTCCTCTTCTTTTGACGGTTTCGGCGGTTCCGGAGCCTTTTCCTCCTCCTCTTTTTCCTTTTTCTTAATCCTGTCCAGCAGCTTTACGAATAGAAAAATTGAAAAAGATATAATCAAAAAATCCACAACATTCTGCAGAAAGTTTCCATACATCACGGAAAGCTCTGACAAACCCCTGTTCTCGTCTGCCTTCTGCACAATCCATTTAAGCTGCGTAAGATTAATTTTTCCGAGGATAACGCCAAACAACGGCATTATTATATCATTGACGAGTGAAGACACAATTTTGCCGAAAGCACCGCCAATAATAACACCAATGGCCAGATCAAGCACATTTCCCTTGATCGCGAAATTTTTAAATTCCTTAAACATATTATACCCCCTTAAAGGCTCCAGTACAAAAAGCCCTGGCGTTCAGCTTCTTTGGGTGAAATAATGCTTTTTACGTCCACTAACACCTTTGTTCCGTTTGAGTATTTTTCTTTCAGCCTCTCGAGCGGAATTTCCCTGTATTGTTTATGGGCTACCGCAAGAATGATCGCGTCAATACCGTTCACTTCGTCAAAGTCCTGTAAATCTATCGCGTATTCACGCATAACTTCTTCCCTGTCCGCGACGGGATCCGTAACATAAACCTTAATCCCGTATTCGCTCAGCTCACTAATAATATCGGCAACCTTTGTGTTCCTTGTATCGGGCACGTCTTCCTTGAACGTAATACCCATGATAAGCGCTTTTGCGCCTTTAATTTGCTTGTCGGCTTTAATCAGCTGCTTAACGGTATTCTCGGCCACAAATTTTCCCATGGCGTCATTAATCCGCCTGCCCGCGAGAATAACCTCCGGGTGATAACCCAACTGCTGTGCCTTATACGCGAGATAATACGGATCGACACCGATGCAGTGGCCCCCGACAAGGCCGGGAGTAAACTTAAGAAAGTTCCATTTCGTACCGGCCGCTTCCAGTACTGCTTTCGTGTTTATATTCATCTTATTGAAAATGATTGACAGTTCGTTCATTAAAGCGATATTCAGGTCACGCTGAGTATTTTCAATAACCTTTGCCGCTTCCGCGACCTTTATGCTTTCGGCCTTGTATACACCGGCTTCAACTATTATCGAATAGACCTGTGATATTTCTTCGAGCGCTTCGTCGTCCATACCGGACACAATCTTTAAAACCTTTGTTACCGTGTGTACCTTGTCGCCGGGATTTATACGCTCCGGTGAATATCCAACTTTGAAATCCGTTCCACAGGCAAGCCCCGATTCCCTCTCCAGTATCGGAACGCATACTTCCTCGGTAACGCCGGGATAAACGGTTGATTCGTAAACAACAATATCACCTTTTTTCAAGTGCCTTCCGACATCCCTGCTTGCATATACCAGCGACGACAGATCCGGCGTTTTATCCTCCGCGATAGGGGTTGGCACCGCGACAATATAGAATGCCGCATCGGCAAGAACACTGTCGTCATCCGAAAACAATGCCGTTGTGTTTCTGATTGCCTCATTGCTGACTTCGCCGGTCGCGTCTATTCCTTTTTTATAGCTATTTATTTTTTCCTTGCTTTTATCATATCCTATTACCCGGATTTTTTTAGCAAACTCTATTGCAAGGGGCATTCCGACATAGCCAAGCCCTACCACCGCTAAAGCTTTTTCACCGTTAAGGAGCTGTTCATATACTCTCATTTATAAAACCACCATTCGTTGCCTTTTCTTATGATTATATCGAATATATTGTTATCTTTAAAGAAAAATAGTAAAAATTTTAAAAAGACAAAAAAGAATATGAAAAGGGAGTTCAATTCCCGGAAATGGACTTTTATCGCGATAGGCTATCAGACAGGAATAGCATGGACATTTTCGATGCTCATATTTCAGGTCGGTACGCTGCCGGGGGTTAGCACAACTGGTTTCAGGTGTCTTCCGCGTTCCAATCAACGGATAGTGATTGTACGATCTTTCCCGTAAGCCTTGCCTGTATATACTTGTTACCGGGCAGAACTTTCACTGCCCAGAGGCTTTTATCGGGATGCTTTACCAGTTTTTGTTCCTGCTCGTTATGTGCATTAACATCGAGCGCTTCATTTTCAACCGGTGTAACAAAGTACCCGCCCAAATCGGTTCCTCCTTTATGGAAATAAAACTCTCATCCTGTCCCCCTCCGACGAAGCGAACAGACTTGAATGTTTATCAGCCCAATAATACCGGACGGCTTCGGGTCAGGGATTTTATCCCGGACCCAAAGCCATAAACCAATACCTGCCACCTTTTTCTATCCATGTTTTAAAACAAAGGGTTGTGTATATGTTATCCCGCAGCTATTTGTAATTTCGGCTCTTACAAATTTCTCGCCAAGCAGGTCCAGTTCCTTCAAATTAATCGTTCTGCCCGTTCCTACTACTCGTTTATTGGTTCTCCAGACTACGGCCGAATCATTTTCAATGTTTCTTGCCGTGATCGTGATCACCGTGCCGTCTTTACTGATATCTATTTTTTCTATAAGCGGAACGGGAGGATCAGCGGCACCGCTTTTTCCATGTTCACGGCAAAAGTAGAACGCACCGCTTAGCATCGCTTCTATGAGTTCTTCTTCGCTCAAGTCATCCATAAGCATAAACTGATAATTGCCGTATAAATGTGCCGTATTATGCATATCATCGTTGCTGTAACCGAATATGACTTTATCCGGCATGACAAGAGCGTTCAACCTGTCCCACCTGTCACGATCATTCATGTACCTGTCGCCCTGGTTATATACTTCCATTCCGACAAGCGGGTTAAGGTAATAGTTTTCAAACAGATTCTTATACCACTCGTCGGTCCTATTATACCTGCCGGGGTGATATATTATTGCAAGGCCATTCCTGTTGGCAATCTCCTGCAGCGCTTTTGCTTCTTCTCCAGCTTTTGCGCCGCCGTAATCATTGAAAAGGCTTCCTATATTATCGATTGCTGAAATCTCATTGCCCTCAACAGCCAGCATACCAAGCTCTTTCGGATTTTTTCCATAGTCCGTCCACGGCCATGTTGTATCAATTCCGCCGAATGTATCGTGATCAGTCAACGCAAGTATTTTATAACCCGCGTTATAATAGGCGTCAATAACATCCGCAGGACTTATTGAACCGTCACTTTTATTCGTATGTGTATGAAAATTAGCTTTGTAATGCTTCACTTGATCCCAATTCACTTTCCCATAAGGGTTATATAATACCGAAGTGCCCGTGTATTCAGATTTCCATCCGAGCCATTTTTCACCTAATTCCTGTTCCACAGCCATCCGCTCAGCATCGGAAAGGGCTCTGTCGAAGATCATTATTTCCCCGATGTCTCCCTTCCAGTAAAACGTGTTGCTGCTCGATATCCTGTTTCTGCCTATTGATGTGTTTTGCCAGTTAATGTCCACCGGTATGGTTTTAGATTCTTTCAATGAGCCGTCCAGAAATGCTTCATGCGTACCTGTGCTGTCATCATACTTGAATGTCAGCAGATATGCGTTATCATTGCCCAGTTCGCCAAAATCGACACTGTTATCCCTTTTTGATATATGGGCATATGCAACGTTTTCACTTCCGCTTTTATGGATACATACCTCTCCAGTGGAATTGAAATTTCCCATTATTGTTTGCGAACCGCCATAAAAATCGCTATATTTTACTATTATTAAGATAGTTATTGAATCTGTTTTCAGCGCATCATCCTGCCAGTCCAGATTAAGATACTGGTTTGAACCGTTAAAGCGGACCACCGGGTTTCCGTTTATTCCATTCTCAACAAGATCGGGACGATTCGATGCGTTATTCTGCCTGATTTCATTATTTCTGTCACTTTTATCTTCCCATACCCCGTCAGCCTTATTATAGTCATTTGCGTCAAGCCACAAAACGAACCCTTCCGGAAGCGTTTCCCCTTCTACCGTTATGTTCACTGAATCGGTAAATCCGCCGTCTTCTGTTGTAACGGTTATCTCGGCTGTACCTATGGCTATTGCTGTTACAAGGCCGTTTTCGTCAACTGTCGCTACACTTTCATTGCTTGATGACCATGACACGTTTTTGTTTGTTGCATCATCAGGGCTTACAACCGCGGTTAACTGAACCGTCTCTCCAACCGTTAACGTCCGATCGTTCTCATTTATGCTAACATTTTTTACTTGGTGTTTTTAACAGTGCAGGAAACGTATATAAGTGCAGGATGACTACACTTTCTGTTTCAAGGTTTACATTCCTGATTATGAAAAGTTTTCGACATGGAATATGAATTACAATAAATTGAAAGCCGGTATTTGAAAATCTTACAGCAAATGCAGATTATTTCAATAATAAAAAGTAAAAGGCGGAGAATTTAATCCTCCGCCTTGTTTAAATCGGACCGTCCGTTCCATTCTGCCGGCGACCGTTCAACCTGTTGTGTTGAAATCGCCGGATTATTTCCTCTGTTTTTACAAAAACGTTCTATTTACTGCCAGGCGTCTATCGCCGCCCGGAGCTCCGGCGAATCTTTTGCGGCCTCGGCAAGCTCCCTGCCCTCAACAGCGGCGGACAGGGACTGCATAACCGCCTTCGCACCGGCCGTTGTGCCCATCGGATGCCCCTGTATTGCGCCGCCTACGCCGAGTATAATGTCATGCCCGAACGTATCGGTGATGTTTTTTATCGAAAGCGGCGTAACGCCGCCGCCCAAAGCCGTCATGACCGGTTTTACCCGTCCCATCGGCAGTTTATGCTTCTGGACCGTCCGGACGCATTCAAGCATCAGCGCCGTATCGCCCTGCGCAGTCATAGTCATAACCGAGTCGGCGCCCGCAAGACGTGCAAGCACGCCCAGGAGCACGTTCCCCGAGATACCGAGGTCACGGGAATCCAGCATGCCGGCGCCAGCATAGTGGGCAAGGAAACACAGTTCACTGCCGAATTCTTCGGTAAGTTCCCTGAACGCGTCTATGCCGGTAGCGACAAAATTCACCATGACCGCCTTTGCGCCTTCATCGACGGCCAATTTCGCATGATCACGCATTCGCTTCGGAGTATCGGTTATATTTGCTATATACACGGGCTCCTTGCCCGTCTTTTCCATGACCGCTCTCGCCGCGGAACGGTACGCTTTCAGCCGGCCTGCCGCATCGCTTATTGATGTACTGCCGAATAGCTCGTCGTCCTTTATAAGGTCCACCCCGCCGAGAGCGCTTTCGTAAAAAAGCTTTGCTCCATGCTCCGGCGAATATCCAAGGCAGGGTTTTATCATATTGAGAACAAGCGGGCGATCGCTAAAGAAACTATAAACCTGAGCATTCCTGGCTCTTAACCTTTGAAGGCGTTTTGCCGAAACGTTTTTTAAACACTTTACAGAAATAGTTCAGGCTGTTAAAACCCGTAAGGCGCATAATTTCCGATATTTTTAAATTTCCCTGCTGTAAATACTCCATTGCGTTGTTAAGCCTGACGTTTGTTATGTAGCTGCTGATATTTTGACCAAACTCATCCTTGAAAGCCCTGCTCAGATAACCTTTACTGAAATGGAACATTGAAGACAGCTTCTCCAATGTTATATCTTCATAATAATATTTATCTATAAAATCTTTTACCTCATAAAGATTTGAATGCGTTTTCATTCTTTTTGACAACAATACTTTTTCTATGCACTGTTCCAGCCTTTCCATTATAATTCTATTAACTTCGGGAAAGGTTAATTTTCCTTGCTTAACCGCTTCTATAAAAATCAAAACCAGGTAATCTTCATCAAGCAAATCATCTATCTTTGCATCAATTGTTTCCAAATTAAGCTTTCTGAGTGTTCTCTCCACATAATAAAAAATTTCTCTGTACAAATTGATTATATCCTGGGGGCATATAACACTTTTTTCCATAAGTATGCCAAGCGCTTCATTAAGAAGATTTTTTACCATAATGCAATTTCCGGATTCTATTGCAATACCCCATTTATTACCGTTTTCTATAATATTTACATGTTTTGATATTTGTTTTACAGATTTATCATAGAAAGAAATGATTGCACTGTCTTTGATATTAATATGCATTAAAGCGAATAACGACTCCTGGTACATTGTTCCGAGAGCGTCAAAGGAATTATGAATGTTTGAAACGCCGGCAATACTTTTTAAATTAAGCTGCGAAGAAACATTTTTATCTATCTTTTCAGCCAGAAGGGCGGCAGACTCCGTAATTCTATCATTTTCAGCGCTTTTCCCGTATCCGATAATAATACAGAACTCGGAAAAACTGTGTTCTTTCTTAAAAACAATCTTGTTTTTATTTTCAATACAACTGTCTATACATTCGCATATTCTCAAAGTCATTTCATTGTAATCGCAATTGAAATTATTCTTGCAAATGTAATGGATATTGAAAAATTTGAACAGCAAAAACACGTATTTTAAGTTTTTTCGGTATAACATGCTTAAGCTCTTGTCTTTTACAATCTCGCTTTTGC
Organism: Clostridiales bacterium DTU069; assembly: GCA_001512485.1. Classification (GTDB taxonomy): domain Bacteria; phylum Bacillota; class Clostridia; order DSM-8532; family DSM-8532; genus DTU069. The sequence continues at coordinate 16,911 of LFRV01000041.1, forward strand.
TTATTCGTCCGTCGTTTAAAAGTTCATTTAAACGCTTTTCAAGCATAATCCTTTCTATCTTTTCGCCGATTACCAGTTTCTCGCGGGTCAAAGAGTCATAATCTTTTTTTACATGGTTAATCTCATCTATCGCGTTGGAAATTGCGTTATTCAGTTGAGCCTTGTCAATGGGTTTCATTATGTAATCAACCGCTTTATTTTTTATAGCCGACCGCATATACACAAAATCGTCGTATCCGCTGATAACAATAATTTTGATCTGCGGAAAATCGCGCGCCAACAGCTCCATAAAGGCGGCTCCATCTATACCCGGCATTTTCATATCGGTTATTACAATATCCGGTCCTAAAAGATTAACTTTTTCCATTGCCTCCTGTACATTTTTCGCTTCGGCAATGACTTCCGCTCCAAGTTTATCCCAATCAACCAGTTTTTTTATTGATATTCTCACAAGCCTTTCGTCATCAACAATCAATACTTTAACTGTCTTTAGCATAACAGTTCCTCTTCTTTTAAAAATAATAACAAGTAGAACACATGTATTACCCCTTTACGGAACCCGACGTAATTCCCCGTACAATATATTTTTGCATAAAGATAAAAAATATAACACATGGAACCACTGCAAGAACCATTGCAGCAAGAGCGGTATTCCATTCGTTATTGTATTCACCATACAGGTTATACTGCACCAACGGGACTGTTCTTAGACTTCTGTCCATAAATATAATAAGCATCGGCAGTAAAAAATCGTTCCATATCATTATAACATCAATAACGATTAATGTACTAACAATCGGTTTCATAAGCGGGAATACGATGAAAAAGAATGTTTTAAAAGGAGTGCAGCCGTCAATAACCGCAGACTCTTCTATATCATACGGTATGCTTTTCACAAAACCGTGCTGCAAAAATATCGCATACGGCATGCATATCCCCCAATAAATCAAAACAATTCCTATATAGCTTTTAGTCAATTTAAGAGAAGCTGTTAATTTAACAAGCGGTATCATATAACAATGGAAAGGAACCACCAGTGCAAAGACGAAAATTAAATAGATAACCCAGCTTTTCCTGTCCTTTGTCCTTGATAATTTGTATGCTGCCATCGATGAAAACAGGACGATTCCTATTATACTAAACACGGTTATGATAATTGAATTTATAAACGGCCTTAATCCCTTCATTACAGTCCATGCTTTGACATAATTTTCAAAATTAAGGCGGTTCGGCAGCCTGATGAATGATTCCATCATTTCCGGATAAGTTTTGAAAGAATTAATAACAGCAAAAACAAACGGGATAACAAACAAAAGACAAATAAGTACAGCGACAGCTTCAACCAGGAGGGATGAAAGCCTGTTTTTAACCATCACATTTCAACCTCCCTGCTTTTGAAAAATTTAAGTTGAAAATATGTCAGAACAATCACCAGGATACACAGAATAATGGCTTTAGCCGAGCCATACCCGTATCTTTGCGTCAGAAACGCTTCCTGGTATATATCCAAGGCTACGACATTGGTTGCGTTATTCGGCCCCCCCGATGTCATTTGGAACACAATGTCAAACGACTTAAACCCGGTTATTATCGAAATAAACAAGTTAACAATTATTGAAGACGTGATCAGCGGCAGAGTAATATAAATCGTTTTTTTCAATCCTTTTGCCCCATCAATTTCCGCGGCTTCAAGCAAATTAGGATCAATTGTCTGTAAACCGGCAACATAAACAACCATATAGTAACCGAGGCTTTGCCAAATCATTGCTATAAGCACCGCCGCAATCGCGCCGGTACTATTTCCAAACCAGCTTATATCCAGAAAACCCAGACCCAGTTCATTTACCAGGTTGCTGTATACCTTTGTAAATGTAAATTGCCAGATAAATGCGACAATAATCAGGCTTATCGAATGCGGGACAAAAATTACTCCCCTGTAGAAATGTTTCCTTTTTTTACTTTTAATTAATTCAGAATCCAGTAAAAACGCTACAAGCAGCGACAGTACATTAACAATAACAACGAAGCTGACTGTCAGTTTCAAGGTTGTCTTTAAGCTGTTTAAAAAACGCGTATCATCTAAGATGTTTAAATAGTTTTTCAGGCCGATAAAGTTTAGTTCCTTGCTGATCCCGTTCCAATCCGTCAATGATAAAATAAAACCACCGGCCAGCGGTATTAAAAAAAACATGGCATATACTAATAATGCCGGTAAAACAAACTGGTAAAAGGATATTGTATCACGAATTTTTTTACTGTTAATATGCAACAGTTTCACATCCTTTGAAATTCATAAAAAAGGACCTCTACGGATGGTTTGCCGAGGGCAGATCCCCTGCCCCCGGTTAACCATTGACTGTTTTTGCTACTTAATGAATGATTTCCACGTATCATCAAGTTGCTTGTACAGTTGATCCTTGTCATATTCTCCGGTGCAATAACCCTGCATAATCTGCCCAAGCTGAGCGTCAAAGCCTGTAGGCCATATGGAATATCCGAACGGCACAACATTTCCCTTTTCAACATGCACAACCATGTCATTCCATACGGAACCGCCGCCTTTTGGCGGAGTGGCATTTTCGAAAGGAGGCAGAAAACCGCATTTTTCCGCAAACAGCTTAGCGGTTTCCTTTTGAGTGAACCACTCAAGCAGCTTCTTTGATTCCTCTATATTTTCCGATTCGGGATAAATATGAAATACCACGGTAATATCGGCGGATAACCGGGCTTCCCCCGCCGTATCAGATACAGGCACCGGTATAAAGCCGCCGTCAAAATCAGGATTTACTCTTTCTATAACAGGTATGGACCAAAGGCCCTGTACCATCATTGCCGCTTTTCCTTGCGCTATTAACGCGCAGGCGTTGTTATAATCGGAGTCCATGGGCTTTTCATTGCAATTCTCATTTATAATATCTACAACTCTCATGGCCTCATCTATTTTCGGGTTTTTAAAACTCTCATTCCCCACGTTCATTGCTTTTGAAAATTCTATCAGGTCGGTCGTCTGTGTATGCAAATACGAGAACAGTTCTCTTAGAGTCCACCAGTCTTTATGGGCAACCGCAAACGGGATAAACCCTTTGCTCTTAAGCTGTTCGCATACCTGTTCCAGTTCCGATATCGTTTCGGGCGGTTTAGTTATACCCGCTTCCTCGAATACTTTTTTATTGTAAATAATCCCGCCGCCGTCGACCTGCATCGGAAGACCGTATAATTTTCCGTCTATATTCACCGTTTCCTTGGCAAAATCGCTGACAACGGACATGAAGGGCTCATTCGTGAATTCCAGCACCTGGCCGGCATCCGCATATTCCTTTGTCTGGCTCCAGGCTCTTACGGCAAATACATCCGGGTTTTCCCCCGAAGCTATCATCGCCTTAACCGTCAGCTCATATTCTTCTCCTCCGGGTCTTTCACTTATAACCGTAACATTAGGATTTTGTTTCGTATATTCATTTAAAACTTCTTCGAGCGATTCAACAATTTCCTGTCTCCACTGCCACAGTTTTAACGTTACCTTTTTTTCCGGAGTTCCCGTTTCAGCCTGATTCGATTCCGCGCCCTGCTGGGGCGCATTGCCGCCGCAGGCTGTAAAGACTAATAGCATCATTGTCATTAATACAAAAGCCACAACCCTTTTCATAAAATACCCCCTAAATTTACTATTTACTTTTATAATAACAAATACAGAAAAAGATAAAATGAATCAGATTAACCGATCTAATAGAACAATCTTGACCTTTTCATATGAAAAGCCCGGGTTTCAACGGGTTGGGAGATTTAGCAATGGTAAAATACCGGGTTGCCGGGATAAGTATTTTATAGTATTCTCAAATTAAAACATAAGTAAGCTTTGTATGGGGGAGGTTATCCGGTTTTGAAAGCTGCCGGTCTGTTAAATAAAATCTTATGCTTTTTTTCCCGGAATATCAGAAACAGGCTTTTGCTGCTGTTAATATCATCCACCCTCTTTCCTCTGCTCATTATTTCAATATCCTCATACTATAATACCAGTAAACTGGTTGAAAAACAGTTTATTGACACAAATTTAAGAATAGTACAAAATACAAACGATAACCTGGACAATTACATTAACAAAATGCGCGGATATTTGCTTTCCTTCGTACGGAACGTAGACCTTCTGGAAATTTTAATTCACAACACAAATTATGAATACGGCAGTCCGGGGTTTACATATATTGAAAACTCCTTATTAAAGTTAATGAGTGACGGCAAGGACATTGACAGCGTTTATTTTTATATAAGTTCCGCCGACCGTCTTTATTACATGGACAGGCAAAGGCTTGTTGTCTATATTGTTAATCACCCCGATATGGAAAGCACTTCATGGCATTCAAACGCTATCGGCATGTACCGGCATATTTACACGGAAGACACCCATATTACACAATTTGACATCAAGTCAAGGGATAATCAAAATAATATACCAATCGGTCTGATAGGCAAGCCGAAACATGTTTTATCATTTTCTTTTGCCATTACCAATTTCCCTTACAGAGATGTTATCGGCACCGTTTCAATTAATGTGGACGTGAGAAACCTCGACAGCATATATAAAAAAGCAAGTGTCAACGCATTTGAGAACATTATTATTGAAAACAGGGACGGTTCATTGGTATATCCTACAGAGGCGCCGGATTTTTATTATAACTTTATAAATGAAAAAGATATTCGGGCAGAAATGACATCTGCTACAGGCAGTTTCAAAAAAACAATAGACGGCGATAAATACCTGGTACTTTTTAATACTTCCGAATATACCGGCTGGACTGTATATAAAATAATCCCAATGAAAATTTTAAATGCCTCCGTTAACGCTTCCAGTAAATTCAATCTTTTACTGGGCATATTCTGTATTTTTGTTGTGGTTGTTCTTTCCCTGCTGCTTGCCAATAATATATCCCGCCCTATCGTTGAACTAGCGAATTATATGAGAAACATTAATGTTGAGCATCTTGAGATAAAGACAACGAACCGTTTGGATGAAATCGGAGTATTGTATAAAAGTTATAACAGCATGGCGGTTTTAATTAATGAACTGATTATCGAGAGATATAAATCCGAAATACGGGAAAAGCAAATACAGATAAAAGCTCTGCAATCACAGATTAATCCGCATTTTTTATATAACACGCTCCAGTCGATAAGCGGCCTTGCGCTTGAAAAAGGCATGACAGAGATAGATAATGCCATCTCCGCTCTCGGTTCAATGCTGAGATATTCAATGGAGTCTGTTGAAGACATGGTCACAATCAAAGATGAACTGCTGCATGTAGAGAATTATTTTTATATACAAAAACTTCGTTATGAAGACAATATAAAATATTCAATTAATGTTCCTGATGAGTTCCTGAAGATACCAATCCCAAAGCTTACATTACAGCCTATTGTAGAAAACGCCATTAAGCATGGCGTGGAAAAAACCGTTTCCGGCTGTACCATAGACATTAATTGTTTCCGGCAGGGTGATAACGTTTGTTTGACAATAAAGGACAATGGCCCCGGTATGTCGCAAAAATACCTGAAGAAAGTAGTATCAAAAATCCGGAATAATAAGAACAAAGTCCTGGGAACGCAGGGAATCGGGTTGTATAACGTAAACGCAAGAATTAAATATGCTTTCGGTGAAAAATACGGCCTGCTAATTCACAGCGAAGAAGGGAAAGGAACGTGTGTTTCACTGTTTCTTCCGCTGAAGCGTTAGCTGTAAGCCCGTTCTTTGTAAATCCCGCCGCCGGAAATTGAAAGCACTGTACAGCCGGGAGGGTGCTTACCAGTAATATAGAAGAAACAGTAACGGGAGGTTAAATGATATGGCAAACAGGAACGAAATACTGAAATGTCTTGGGGATTTCCCCAAAAAATGCGATCTTGATATCGAAATTATTCAAACAATACAAAAAGAAACTCATACGCTTCAGCTTGTCCGCTATAACGTTGAAGAACAGGAAAGAGTGGATGCATGGCTTTTAGTACCTGAAGGCGCAAAGAAAAAGAACCCTGCCGTCATTGCGATTCATCAGCACGCCGGAGAATATTATCTTGGCAAATCGGAACCGGCGGGATTGTCTAAAGACAGCATGTATCATTACGGGCTGGATTTGTGTTTACGGGGATATGTGGTATTATGCCCAGATCACCTTGGGTTTGAAGACAGACGGCCGAAAGAGTATGAAAGATATGAAAACACGCATATCCAGGACGGGGGATATGAAAGGTTTTTATTCTGTAAATATATCAGTGAAGGCAGCACGCTGCAGGCAAAATACCTGTCGGATCTCGTACGGGGCATAGATCTTTTGGAATCATTGGATTTTGTGGACAAAAACAAAATAGGCGCAATCGGGCATTCTCTCGGAGGCCAGGAAACCCTATGGCTTACATGGTATGATGAGCGTATAAAAGCCGCCGTATGCTCCTGTGGGATAGGTCAACTAAAAACCATTTTTAGGAACATGATAAACCACAATTTTGCCATGTTTACATTTGGTCTAAGTAAAATATGCGACATAAGCGATCTTGTCTGTGATATCGCGCCCAGACCTTTTATGATGATTAACGGCAGCCGCGACGGTTTATTCCCGATCGACGGCGTGGAGGAGATAATCAGCGAGGCAAAAAGAAAATATCAAAGCCTTCAAGCGGAAAATAATTTCTACTCAATAATTTTTGAAGGCGGGCACTGTTTCCCTGATGATGCAAAGCGTGAAGCCTACGCATGGCTGGATAAGTTCATTAAATAAAAAACATAAGACAGCTGCCGCTTAATTCCGGCGTTACACGTAACATTGACACTATCGGGCGCGTGTGGTATTTTGGAGATAAAGTAAAAACGATATCAATTCTATGGGAGAGTAAACGATGAAACACCATCTTGTAGAAGGAAAAACCTTACCCGAAGCATATCATAAAGCCCTTGTGAAATTATACGAAGAAGGCTCTATGGTTCCTTGTCCGGACTATGACACGAACATGCTTGAAACATCACTGACGTTTTATGTTGAAGACGCTGTCGCGGAGCCATTCATATCCAAACTTTTCCCCGGCGGTCACAGGGAACTGCAGCAGTACACAATGGAAATCGTTGACGGCATCCTTGATTTTAAAATCGGTGATGGAAACTGCTGGGAATATACATACCACCAAAGGTTTGCATATCAATTGCCCTGGATATATTCCGAATTGAAGAAGAACCCTTATACGCGCAGAGCCGTAATGAATATCCGCGATTTCGAAGTGGACACCTCCAA
>LFRV01000041.1:24258-35140 GCA_001512485.1 Clostridiales bacterium DTU069
AACAGCTTCCATGCTTATGAAAGAAGCCTTAAAACCCTTGAAAAATATGTGAAGGATATCCGGGAACGTGACATTGAAGAGCTGACCTTTGATTATGAAGGATTCTATAAAGAACTTATGGAAGAAAGCATTCCTGAAATCATGCAGCAGGTGAACGCTCTGAAGGAAAGCATGAGCAGTAAATAAGCGGGAAAACTCCCGCTTTTACAGCTTTTTATGAAGGAGACAAACTTATGAAAAAAGTAATTCTTGCGCCTGATTCTTTTAAAGGAACAATGAGTTCGATAAAAATATGCAATATCATGGAAGAGGTAATAAACAAGCATTTTCCTGATATTCACTCAGTTAAAATACCCGTCGCCGACGGCGGGGAAGGAACTGTGGAAAGCTTTATTGAGGCGCTTGGAGGATCAATCGTTAAAGTTCCTGTTTCCGGCCCGTTTTTTGATAAAATAAACTCGTTTTACGGCATCCTTCCCGACCGTACGACCGCGATAATTGAGATGGCGGCTGCCGCCGGGCTTCCTCTCGCCGGAGATAAAAAAGATCCCATGATTACAACGACATACGGTGTCGGTGAGCTTATAAAACATGCCGTAATAGACAACAGATGCAGGAAAATTATAATTGGTCTTGGCGGAAGCAGCACAACTGATGGCGGCACAGGCATGGCAAGCGCTTTGGGTGTTAAGTTTTATGATGAGCGTAATGAGGAATTTATTCCCGTTGGGGGGACTTTGGAAAAAATCTCACGGATTGATATGTCAGGTCTGTTAAAAGAGATTAAAGACTGCACAATTCTTGCGATGTGCGACGTCGATAACCCGCTTTACGGGAAAACCGGCGCGGCTTATGTTTTCGGCCCGCAAAAGGGCGCAACCGAAGAAACTGTGCGTCTTCTTGACAAGGGGTTGGAGCACCTCGCGGACAGGCTTAAAAAACAATTAGACATTGATGTCGCGCAAAAACCGGGAGCCGGTGCCGCAGGCGGTTTGGGGGCAGGGATACTGGCCTTTCTTGGCGGATCCCTGGAATCGGGAATTGAAACCGTTCTCGATACGGTGAAATTTGATACTCTTTTAAACGATGCTAATCTCGTATTTACCGGTGAAGGGAAAATCGACGGGCAAAGCCTTCGGGGAAAGGTTGTTGTGGGAATTGCCCGCAGGGCGAAAAAACAAAATGTTCCCGTTATAGCCGTAGTGGGCGATATAGGCGACGATATCGACGGCATATATGAAACCGGGGTAAGCGCAATTGTAAGCATCAACCGCGTTGCCGTGCCGTTTTCAATCGCGGCGGCACGCAGTGAAAGCGATCTTAAAGAAACAATGGATACAATTATGAGATTGTTAAAGCTGACACTTTAAGCAATGCCCGTGTTGTATCGAACAACAGCCCGCCGCTTGCAGCGGCGGGCTGTTTTATTGTGCCATATTATAAGTTGGAACCAATACCTTAACGTATTCCTTTATTTCACCCACTGTTGAAGGCTTATATACCTTTTGCCTTAAAATCTCAAGTTCTCTCTCAAGCAATTCATAATCGGTAAAAACAGGCTTTGCGACAAATATCTTATCGTGCTTTGTCGCTTTAAGGCCTTCTTCGTTTAGCAAAAGCTCTTCATACAGCTTTTCGCCGGGCCGGAGGCCTACAATTTCTATATCTATATCCTCATACGGCTCAAATCCGGAAAGCCGGATTAGTTTTCTTGCCAGATCCAGTATTTTCACGGGCTTACCCATATCCAGCACGAATATTTCCCCGCCGGCCGCCATTGCCCCGGCCTGGATAACAAGCTGAACCGCCTCCGGTATAGTCATAAAGAACCTTGTGACATCCGGGTGTGTTACCGTAACAGGCCCGCCCTGCTCTATCTGTTTTCTGAACAAAGGTATTACGCTGCCGTTGCTTCCAAGAACGTTTCCGAACCTGACGGCAACAAATTCGGTTTTGCTTTTCGCGTTCAGCGCCTGGATAATCATCTCGGCGATACGCTTCGTCGCGCCCATTACATTTGTCGGGTTTACGGCCTTATCGGTGGAAATGAGGACAAATCGTTCGCAACCGTATTTATCCGCGCATTTTACAACGTTCAATGTCCCGAATACATTGTTTTTAATGGCTTCTTCAGGATGATCTTCCATCAGCGGCACATGCTTGTGGGCTGCGGCATGGAATACAATCTCGGGCTTATAGCGGCTAAAAATTTCGTCAAGCCTGTCCTTATCGCGAATGCTCGCAATAATAGGAAAGATGTCAAGCTCGGGATATTGTCCCGTTAATTCGTTATGGATGTCATACAGGCTGTTTTCGTATATATCTAGCATCAAAAGCTTTTTAGGCCCGAACGACGCTATCTGCCTGCACAGTTCCGAACCTATCGAACCCCCGCCCCCGGTGACAAGTATAACCTTTCCGCCGATATATTTCGCTATTTCTTCAAGATCAACTATCACCGGCTCTCTTCCAAGCAGGTCTTCTATATCAACGTCCTTAATCTTTTTAAGCATAATTGATCCATCAATAATCTGCGACATTGACGGCAGAATTTTCACTTTGCATTTCGTTGAAGAACATTTTTCATATATTTCATTTATTACCGCCGGCTTTGCCGACGGGATAGCTATAATTATCTCGTCAATATTTTTCTTGTCGACGATGTCTTTAATATCGTCAACACCGCCAAGCACCGGGATTCCGTTCACCTTCATGCCTTTTTTTACAGGGCTGTCGTCAACAAACGCAATAAGCTTGTATTTAAGCTCCGGATGGAGCTCCATTTCCTTTGCTATCATAGCCCCCGCATCTCCTGCGCCGACAATGACCACGCGGGTTAAATTGTCAAGCTTTATCATGCGTCCCAGGGCAAGCCTCCTGTATAAGCGGTATACAAACCTGGAACCCCCGATAAGGAACACGTCGAGCATCCCCGTTATAGCAAAAATGCTTCTTGGCGCAAGCCTTTCAATAAACGCGATATATAAAAACATAACGCCGTTTGTTATCGCCGAGGCAATAAAAACGCTTACAAGGTCGTAAACGCCGGCATACCGCCAAAGGCTGCGGTAAAGTTTGAAAACGATGAACACAATTATCTTAAACGCTGCTGAAACAGCCAGAAGCATTAACATATTCGACGCAAAACCGGCGGGTATATTTTCGTACTCGAAATCAAACCGTATAAGATATGCGGTAAAAAACGAAACCGTTACAAGCAATATATCCGATAAAACAAATAAAGCCGACCTCAGTTTTTGTTTCAAAACATTCTCCTTCTTTCAAAGGCTTGTCCTGAATTATTATTGATATTTTAACATATAAAGTTCTATAATTAAAGAAATAATGTATTCCAGTTGCTTTTCCCAAAAGGTGCCATTGGTAATAAAAAACCCGGCACGAATATATGCCGGGATACTTTAAAAAAAGAATTTTAGACCCACCGCACTAGTTCTGCTATCTAAGTTCCCTTAATTCTTTAGAAATATGAAACGAAATAATGCTATACGGTTCTGTTTCTTTATATGCTCTTTCTTTATGCATGTATTCCACAATTTCTTTTGAGTTATAATTTTTAAACTTTGCCAATATGGTATCTAAAACATTCAATTCTTCGGCAGTAAAGTCGGATACATTAATTTTCTTATTGGGTAAAATTTTATAACTAATTTCATCGCAGATTATTTTTTCTTCGATTTTAACAGTTGGCAAATGAATAATTTCATCATAAGCCAAAGGCAAAGCACCATATGTCATATGTTTATAGACTAGACCTGTCATAGCCTTACCATACCTTCTAAAGTGTAGCGCATCTGCATACCATAAGAGCTTCATAAGTTTTACCTTGAATAAATTAATAACGGATTGCGCAAAATATCCAATTACTTTTGCGACTTTGTCGAGATCCAAAATTTTATATCCGTTGTATTCATTTTCTTCTTTAAAATTTACATAAATACTATTGATCTCCTGTTTCTTAAGATACTGTATTGCTGACTCTTCAACACGTTCAACTACTTTTTGCTTAATCTTTCGGTACTTGTCTTCTGTAAACATCGCCTTATGCTTCTCTAAACTCTGTAATGTGAAAAGGGGATTTTCGCGAGCCATTCTCATAATACTGTCATAAGTTTCATCTTGTATATTTTTGCTTTCATAACGAGCAACAGTAACATCTCCCCAACCAAGCAAATTAGAAAATTCGTTCTGAGTTACTTCATAAAATTTCCTAATCTCTGCGATTTCATCAGAAGTTAATAAGCCTTTCAATTTTCTGTAGGCATCTCTTGCTCTCAGCAGATTTTCATCCATGAGCGCCGCGGGTACAAATTCATTCTCTTCTTCATTTGTTATAGGGCATAAATAAAAAAATTCCTCATAATCTACTATTTCACCTTTGACAATTCCTTGTGTCACTCTTTTCCTTTTTTCAAGCATATGATCTTTTTCACAAAATGGGCAACTTATATTTATTTTCTCAACTAAACATTCTTTACTCATTCATAACGCTCCTTTCGTTTTATTGCCGCTTACTTATAAGGTAAACTTCGTGATAATGCATATCGTGCAAAATGGAAAGATACACAAAATATTTTATGCTTTTGTCTATCCCTTATTTTAACTTTGATATACACATTTTTACTCTCTATTTCTTTCACAAAAGCATAAAATGGCGGCAGATAGCTGTCTAAATCATCAATGAATGTTTCTTAAATAATCACTTACATTAAGAGACATCAATTGGTTTAACACATCGTACTTATCAAAATCAAGAGCGAGCAATGTATTTGCGGTGGTGTATGGATCTGTTGGTGATTCGGTCTTTTTTCTCATTAGAATATCTAAGTCTGCTCCAACATCAAAACCCGGATCAGTTAACAATTCCTTCATCTCTGATAAAAAATTCTTAACTTCTTCTTTAGATGATATTATTTTATTACTCACAATCGCATTATGCCTCCGCATTATTATAAACTATCAATTGATAGTCTGTCAATAAAATCATGTAGGAAAAAATTCTTTTTTTGGAAGTCTGTTATATTGATTATTAGGTTAAACCTGTTGAAAAGCCAGCAGAAAAAAAGTATTTCAGTTGTTTTAAAGTTGGTGTATTGCACAAAAAGGCAATAAAAAACCCTGCAAACATACGCCGGGGTTTTTATTGCCTTTTATGTTTTATTAAACACTCTGCAACTTTGAAATCGATTATATCGTCAATATCAATTGAATTTTCTTTTTTCATTATAACCGCGTAGCTTTTATCCGAATAAATATCGGCGGAGTTAAGCAAATGATCGGTTTTTATAATGTATAACGCGCCGTTAATCCTGTAATAAACAGGTATGCTTTGCCTGGGCATTTTTACAATCCCTGGCTTAATGAAGTTTACCATAGAGTGATCTTCCGGCAGTATATTTGCCCAAAGAGGAGAATGATCGGTTTCGCATACTGCTACAACCAGGTTCGCGGATTTTTCTTTCATTACCCTGTAGCCTTCAATAATATCCGTGGAAGTTCTAAGAGGGGAAGTTGGCTGCAGCAATGCGACCGTATCAAATTCACTTCCCAATTCCCTGTACTTTTTTATAACTTCTTTAACTACATCCCACGATGAAGCCGTATCGCCGGATGTTTCTCCGGTTCGCAGGAAAGGGACATTCGCTCCCCATTGTTTCGCGATTTCGGCATACCTTTGCGAGTCTGTTGATACCATTATCTCGTCAAACAGGCCCGATTCTTTTGCCGCTTCAATGGAATATGCCAGCAATGGTTTTCCGTTCAAAAGCCGTATATTTTTATCCTTAAGCCCTTTTGAGCCGGATCTCGCCGGTATGAGCGCAAGGTTTTTCATAAATCCACCGTACAATCATAAAACTTTTTCTTTAAATCAATCTTTTTATCCAGCAGGTACTCTTTTATAACCTCTATCACTTTGTCGGAAGTGTGCCCGTCGCCGTATGGACTGACTGTTTCTTTTGCTTTTTTCGCAAATGAATCTGATAAAGCTGTTTCAATTGCACGTAAAATATCTTCCTTTACCGGCTCGCAGTTAATTACGCTGCTTGCCTGTATTCTGCCCTTTTGCCTGTCACCGATATTTACTGTCGGGATACCGAAAACAGGGGCCTCCATGAGACCGCTTGAGGAATTCCCAATAACTATTGAACAATATTTAAGCGCGCTAAGATATTTAACCGTGCCAAGCGAAGTAAATACGGCTATGTTTTCATATTTAATTGCATATTCGTCTATAATCCGGTTAATGACGCGTCCCTGCTCGTCGGCATTTGCTTTCGTAAATATAAAATTAATATCCCCGTATTCCCTGCAGGCCTCGAGAAGGGCCCGAATCTGCTTCTCCGCGCTGTTTTCTTCCAATGTTACTGGATGAAACGTAACCATCGCATACGGCCTTTTTTTAAGATCGATATTCAGTTCTTTTCCCAATTCTTCTTTTGACATTAGCTTTTCGTTCAGAATGTTCTCTATTCCTATCGCTCCTACGTTAAACACACGCTCCGGTTCTTCGCCCAATTGAATAACCCTTCTTCGGTATTCTTCGGTACTTGTAAAATGAAGATAGCTGAATTTTGTTATCGCGTGCCGGATTGATTCATCAATTGCCCCCTGCGTTGTCTCACCGCCATAAAGGTGGGCAACGGGTATCCTTTGGTTCGCGGCCGCAATAACTACCGCAAGGGTTTCATACCGGTCGCCGAGAACAATCAACAAATCGGGTTTGAATTTTTCAAAATAATCCGCAAAACCAATCATCGCAAGTCCCATTGATTTCGTAACAGATGATGGCGTATCGGAACTTAAAAGCATTTCTATTTTTTCGTCGATAATAAACCCGTCTCTTTCAATTTCCCGATAAGTCAGGCCAAATTCAGGCGAAAGGTGAGCGCCGGTCACCACAATCCGGACATCGAATTCTTCTGCCGCATTCAGCTTCGCGATAATCGGTTTAAGCAGCCCATATTCCGCCCTCGTCGCCGTTAGTACACTGATTTTCTTCTTCATAGTTCAATCAACTCGTCTTCCTGGAAATCTCTTTTTGCCGGTTTCCCCAGTACGTCAAACCACCGCATCGGGCTGATACCGTTACCCGGCCTTTTTACCACCAGATTCTCTTCGGAAAAAACCTCGCCCTTTTTTATATCTCTATTTGCGACAATACTTTTCCGCACAACAGGTATATTCTTTATCTCCGCTTCGGCAGGCTGTTTTATTCCGTCTCCCAGGCAAGTTTCTATATTCCTTATCGCGTTAACCATCGATTTAAATTCGTCCGGTTCAAGGCTCGCGCTGTGATCGGGACCTTCCATGTTCCGATCCAAAGTAAAATGCTTTTCAATCACAACTGCCCCTAATGCCGCTGCTGCAATCGGAACTTCAATCCCTTCCGTGTGGTCCGAGTAGCCAACTTTTACATTTAACGCTTCTTTTATCGTAAGCATTGCCCGGAGGTTAACATCACGATATGGCGCGGGATACTCCGTCGTGCAATGCAAAACGGTAATATCCACTGCTCCGTTTTGTTTCAAAACCGTAACAGCGTTTTTTATTTCATCCAATGTACTCATGCCCGTCGAGAGAATGATTGGTTTATTTAAGCGCGCAATTTTCAAAAGGTATGGAAGGTTCGTTATTTCGCCGGACGGGATTTTCCATCTTTTCATGCTCAAACCATTTAAATATTCCACGCTTTCAAGATCAAACGCCGTCGAGAGGAATTCTATATCTTTTTTGGCGCAGTATTCGTTCAACTCACGAATTTCATGGAAAGAAAGCTCAAGTTTTTTAAGCATATCATACTGGGATTCCGCATCCTTTGCGTCTGTTTTCTGGTATTCAGCCTTTGCGGCATGCTTTGAAACAATATTTTCGGCAATAAATGTTTGAAATTTAACGCAGTCGGCACCCGCGTCTTTCGCCGCATCAACAAGTTTCTTAGCCAGTTCCAGGCTGCCGTTGTGATTAACCCCGGCCTCTGCTATAACAAACACACTCAAAGCCCGTTCATCTCCCTGCATGGATTCCCGTATGCCTTCACGCCGCTTTTTATATCTTTTGTTACAACACTTCCCATACCCACTATTGTATCGGATCCGATGCAAACATTTTGCTTAACGGAGGCATTTAAACCTATATGCGTATTATCCCCTACCGTTACTCCACCACCTAAGACAACTCCCGGGGCTATATGCGCGAAAGCCCCAATCCGGCAATCGTGTTCAATGATAGCCCCTGAATTTATAATAGCTCCTTTGCCGACTACAGCACCGGCATTTACAATCGACTGCCTGCCGATAAAAATGCCTTTCTCAAGTACCGAATATTTGCTGACTATTGCCGACGGATCAATTATATTCGGAATTGTAAATCCTAATTTGCAAACCAATTCAAAAAGTTTAATCCGAAGAGACGGTTTGCCAGCGCTTCCGACAGTGACGAAAGCATATTGATATCCGGCATCATATAATGCGGGCAGATCGTCGTCGCTGCCTAAAACCGGAATGCCCATGATTGTGTTTCCGGCTTTTTCATCTTTGTCGATAATCCCGATTTCATCATATTCGTTAAGGATAAGAAGGCTGTCCAAAACGGATTTACAATGGCCTCCGCCACCTACCAAAAGAATCTTTCTATTCATTTCCTTCCAGCTTTCTTCTCATTTTCTCCATTTCATCGAACTGCCCCATATCCAGCCAACTGTTTTCACTTATCGGGTAAATGCCGATTTTTCCGCCTTTTGCCCTGCATTTTTCAATAATATCCGGAAACCCGGCAGGCGTATTATCTTCAAACTCATCAACAACCTCAGGTTCTACAATATACATGCCGGTATTTGCGAAAAACGATATTTCCGGTTTTTCCTTCATTCTTTCAATTTCGCCCGTTTCGGTTATTTCAACAACACCATAAGGGATTTTTATGTTTTTTAAAGAGCATACCATTGTAATCAAATTGCTTTCTTCTTTATGGTAATTATATACTTTATCGTAATCTTCTTCTATTAAGATGTCACAGTTTGACAGGATAAACGTAGAACGAATTTTCCCCTTAAGAAGGCTTATCCCCCCGCCGGTACCCAGAGGCTTATCCTCTTCTATATAATCAATATTATAGTTTTTTTCCGTTTCATTAAAATATGCCTTAATCATATTTTTCTTGTGATTGACAACAAGATAGAACTGTTCGCAGCCGTATTGGTTAAAACGATTCATAATATGCTCGACAACAGGGATTTCCCCGATTGGAATCAACGGTTTGGGAAGGATTTTCGTATACGGGTAAAGCCTTGTTCCAAGGCCTCCGGCCATAATAACGACAGGGATGTTTAAATGTTTTCTCGGGCTGATTTCCTCATCAGTCCAAAGCACGATAGATACAATGTTGTTATTCTTATCCACTATCGGCAAAGCTTCTATCGAATGCTTTTTCATGTACTCCCTGGCCTTGCCCTTTTTTCTCTCCGGAAGGGATTTGGGGCTGTAATTTGCGATATCCCTGACTTTCGCGTCCAGGCTTCCCTTTTTCAGTATCCACCTTCTGATATCGCCGTCGGTAATAGCCGCAACAAACCGATCTTCCCTCACAACAAAAAGGACCTTTTTCGCAACCCTGTCGAGCTGCGCCATTGCTTCAAGCATAGTTGCCTCTTCGCTAATCAGAAATTCAGATATATCCATTCCCTTACCTCTTTTCAGATAACATTTCCTGGGGCTGTTTTAACGTTCTATCGCTGCTTCCCGGCTATATATTGTATATGTCCGGTTTGTATTTATCCAGGTTTCCCCTGAAGAATTCTATAGTCTCCGATAACCCTTGCTTCAAAGTATATTTCGGCTTCCAGTTTGTCAGCCTTAATATCTTTTCATTCGATCCTAAAAGCCTGTTCACTTCGCTTTTTTCAGGCCTTAACCTCTGCTCGTCGCAAACAATCTTCGCTTCAGGGTTGATCTGCCTTATTAATTCTTCCGCAAGCTGGCCGATTGAAATTTCCTTTTGTGTCGCAATATTGATCTCTTCACCAATGGTCTTATCGGATCTGGCGATTTCAATAAACCCGTTTACAGTATCTTTTACATAATTAAAGTCCCGTGTCGGAGTCAACGAACCCAGCTTAATCTCTTTTTTCCCTGCCAAAAGCTGTATGATAATTGCCGGAATAACGGCTCGGGCAGATTGCCTTGGGCCATATACATTAAATGGGCGGACAATCGTAACAGGCAGATTAAAGCTTCTGTAAAACGATTCCGCCAGCCTGTCCGCACCTATTTTTGACGCCGAATATGGGGACTGCCCCTGGAACGGATGCTTTTCATCTATCGGAACATACTGCGCTGTGCCATATACTTCCGACGTTGATGTAATCATTAACCTTGATATTCCGAACTCTCTCGCGGTCTGAAGCACATTAAGCGTGCCTTTAATATTCGTATCAACATAAGTATCCGGTGAATGGTAACTGAAAGGAATCGCGATCAACGCCGCAAGATGAAATACTATATCCATTCCTTTTACAGCTTTTCTAATACCGTTTGGATCACGCACATCCCCAGCAAATACTTCCACTTCATTCATAATTTCGCGGGGCAGTGTATCCAGCCAGCCCCATGAATTAAAGGAATTATAGAACACAAAGGCTTTGACCTTATGCCCCTGTTTCACCAGCTCTTCTGTCAGATGGCTGCCGATGAAGCCATCCGCACCCGTAACCAATATCTTTGGCATAATCACAATCCCCCGATCTTACGGCTGATCATTTCTTAAAAAAGCCGCTTATATTTTAAAAATATCTTTACCGGTTTTATCATTAATAAAAGCTTTTAACAGGTCATTCATATATCACTGCGCCCGGTTAATCCCTGCCGAA
>LFRV01000041.1:35196-35441 GCA_001512485.1 Clostridiales bacterium DTU069
ACTATCACATCGGATATCCTTTTAAATTCCTCCAAATCCCTTATAACCCTTGAACGGAAAAAGCTATCCTCTTTAAGCGTCGGTTCATAAACAACAACCTCAATGCCTTTTGCTTTAATCCGCTTCATGACACCCTGAACAGAAGAATGTCTGTAGTTGTCGGAAGCGGTTTTCATCGTTAACCTGTATATCCCGACAATATTCGGTTTTCTCTTAAGGATCATGTCCGCGATGTGATCTTTTCT
>LFRV01000007.1:0-7468 GCA_001512485.1 Clostridiales bacterium DTU069
CTTGTTGACGTTATTGTACAATAGTTCGATGAGCAGGTTTAGAACATTATTTTCGCGGGTCCTGTTTCGGGTGTTTGGTATAATTTAATATATAAGCGTATTATGCCGAAATAATATATATCGAAGGAAATAAACTACCTTTATATACAGGAGGGTTATATATGCCGGAAATTAAATATTGCAGGGAATGCAGAAAGATATTCCAGTATGTTACTGGCCCGGTTCTCTGCCCTGTTTGCAGAAAGAAGGACGAAGAAGAGTTTGAAAAAGTCAGGAAATTCCTCAGAGAATTTCCGGGCGCAAATATGCAGGAAGTATCGGACAATACCGGGGTAAGCCCGGCAAAAATAAGCCGCTGGCTGAAGGAAGAGAGGCTCGAGGTTAGTGAGGACAGCCCGGTTGCATTGAACTGTGAAAAATGCGGTGTTAGAATAAGAAGCGGCCGATTCTGTGTAGAATGCTCAAAAGGTCTGGCAAGAGAAATGATGAATGTCGGCATGGAGCTTAAACAAAGCCTTTCCAAAATGAGTGATCGCAAACCCGACAGAGGGTATGAAAAAGATGAGTTTGGGCTTTATTACAAACACAAGGATCGTGAAAAATAAAAAAGGCAGTCTTCCATTTTTAGTATTTATGTAATAAAAAATAGGACCGGGAAATTTATATTTAGCATTAAATTATTATAATGTTATGACGATACTAATTGTGAAAGAACAAAAGAAAAAACCATATGGTAAGGGGTAACGTTGCTATGTGATAATATAACAATGCCACAGGAGAGAGGGATCATAATGAAAATCTGGGGGAACATTCCCAAGGTATTCGGTATTTACAACAAACAAAACCCGATTGATAAAATACAAAAAAACAATGTTGTTTCGTCCGGGAAAGATGAGTTTAAAATTTCCGAGCAGGCTAAAGAATTTCAGATTGCTATGAAGGCATTGGCTAATGTACCGGATATCAGGGAGGACAAGGTCAGGGAAATATCCGCTAGAATTGAGTCAGGCGAATATAAGGTTGAGGCGAAGGATATTTCCGAAAAAATAATCCGTATGCTTTTAAATGAAAAAGAATAGTACGGAATTCCAACGAAAGAAGAAATGAACGGGATGGCAGCAATTTTAATGTTATCCCGTTTTTGTACGGTTCCGATATATATATCGAGCGGGAAAAGATTATATGTTCGTCGGGGGGAACCTTAAATGATTAAAACCGTATGGATTGACAACCTCATAAAGGTTTTGGAATATGAAAATAAACTATATGGCCGGCTTCTTGATTTATCGGAAGATAAAACGTCCGCCGTGATTAAAGGCGAATTGGAAAAATTACAGGCAATAACGGCGAAAGAACAGGAACTTTCGGATGAGTTGAAAAAGCTGGCGGACATTCGCGATAAAATCGTCGGGCAGATAGGAAGAAGCATGGGGAAATATTCAGGCGATATTACAGTCAGCGATCTGGTAAGCCTTGTTCCTGAAGAATACTCCGACCAGCTGTCACAGGTGGGCAAAAGCCTTAAGGAAACAGTTAATAAACTTAAGAACAAAAACGATTTGAACCTGAAGTTAATTAATAATGCTCTGGAATACGTTGATTTTTCCCTTAATCTTTTAACACAGCCTGTTCCCCAAGCGGTGCATTATGGCCGGAAAGGGAACGAAGAAGGATCAAAAACCCGAGGGGTTCTTGACATAAAATACTGATGGATATAACAAATGGGACAAATTGATAAGCAGTTTTTTCCAATGAATACAATTCAGGCAGAAGGAAGTATTATGAATGGCGATTAATTTTATAGGATTAAACACGGCTGTATCGGGTATGAACAGCAACCAGAAGTCTCTGGAAGTAACCGGTCATAATATCTCGAACTTAAGCACGCTTGGCTTCACGCGGCAGCAAGCCGTTTTGCAGACCGCCCATACACGGTATATCGCAAATTCGTGGGTTGAAATGGGTGCGTCAGTTCAGGAAATACGGCAAATACGGAATACTTTCCTTGACAATATATACCGCAGGGAAGTAAACGCGCTTGGATACTGGGAAGCCCGCATGAGCGGCGTAAAGGATCTCGAAGCCATCCTTGGCGAACCGATTCTTGACGGTTTGCAAAATGCGTTAAATGAATTCTGGAATGCATGGCAGGAGCTTGCGAAACAGCCTGACAGCCTGACGGTTCGGGCTTTGGTGCGCCAGAGAGGCGAAGCTCTCGTTTACCATGTAAACCATATGGGATCGCAAATTAACAAGCTTCAGGATGATATAAACAACGAAATTATTAAAAGGATTGACGAAGTAAACCAAATAACCACAAAAATCGCCGAATTAAATGTTATGATAGCTTCGGCCGAGGTGGCCGGAAACAAGGCAAACGATTATTATGATCAGAGAAACGTTCTCGTAGATCAACTGTCAAGACTTGTAAGCGCCGAAGTAAGGGAACACCCCGACGGACAGATGGACGTTATAGTCGGCGGCTATTACCTTGTAAGCAAGGCGCAGCAGACAAATATAGTACCTTCGCAGAACGCCGCGCTGTCCCATTATGTCATTCCGAAGGTTGAAGGCCTTGATGTGCAGATTAATGTCGGGGAAGGCGCGATAAAAGGCCTTATGGAAGCAAGGGGAATGGTCAGCGGAGCGAAAGGAAGCTACGACAACGGCACTCCGAATACGACGGCCGATATTACGATAGCAGTGGATGTGTCGAATCTTACTCCCGGCTACCTTGAAAACCTGCAGAACAATATTGAAAGCTATTTATATGAAATAAAGACAAGGGGTCTCGATTATAACCTGCGGCTTGTTGCGTATAACGGATCGGGAGTTGTATTCAATGAAAACTACGGGACCGATGAAACCGCCTTTATTGATGCTCTCGGCGAAACAAATGAAGAATTTTTGTTCAAAATAATTGAACATGAAACCGCCTTTATTGATGCTCTCGGCGGGCTTACAGGCACGGGGGTCCCGGGGCAGGGCTTTGAAGCGCTCGTAACGGCTCTTTCAGGGGCAAACCCGTTTCGCGAAGACGCGAACAGGTATGTTTTCGTGTTTACCGATCAGGGAATCGCCGCAACCAAAGAACAGGCAAAAAAGTACCTCGATCTTCTGAAAGAAAATAATATAAAAGTATCTGTCGCAACAGATCCTTCCGTTTATGAAACAGGAGATCCGGAGGCGCCCGGCTGGAACGCGATTACAAAGGGAACAGGCGGCGTATTGTATGACATTACGACCGACGCGGCGGATTATCCCGCCCTGTTGTCGCGAATCGGCATAGACACCGGAATTGATGTAAACAAAGTGATCGCGACCGTTGACGAAACGCTTGATATCGTATCATCGGTTAAAAAAATGCTGAATGCCATTGTTAATATTGTCGCAAGAGAAGTCAACCGTCTGCAGCTATCGGGAAAAAACTTAAGAGGCGAGGACGGCGGCGTGTTTTTTGAGCCGATAGAGCCAAGTCTTCCGATGGAAATGGGAAACATACGGGTTGCGCTCGCAATGAAGGATTTGAATAATATTGCAGCCTCAGCGACCGATGCGAACGGGGATAACCGTATTGCGCTTACGATAGCGAATTTGCGAAATGAAAACCTTATGGAAAGTTATACCCAGGTACTAAGCATAGACGACTACTACCAGTATATTATTCTCAGAGTCGGCAATATGGGACGCGACGCCGAACAGATTGCGGCTAACCAACAGACTCTCGTATATGCCGCCGACAACGACAGGCAGTCGATAATGGGAGTATCCCTCGACGAAGAAATGAGTAATATGATTAAATTTAAATATGCCTATAACGCGGCGACAAAGACGATAAGCGTAATAAACGAAATGCTTGACACGCTTATTAACCGCACCGGCCTTACGGGAAGATAAAAAGCTTTGTAATAGCCAATAACCTTTAATGATGATACAAAAGGAGTTTTATAATGAGCCGTTCAACGTTTTTTGGTTTCGATATTGCGACAAGGGGCCTGTATACGGCCCAAAGAGGGCTGACAAATGTCAACCACAATATCGACAATATAAATACCCCGGGGTATTCCCGCCAGAAAATTACACAGACAGCTTCAAGGCCCCTTCTGATGGCGGATGGTACGGGAATGCTCGGAACCGGATCGGATGTTACCGGTGTCTATCGCACGCGTGACCTGTACCTTGATGCAAAATACCGCAGCGAAGCGCAGTACCTTGGTGAATGGGATATAAAAGACAGACTCCTTGAGCAGATGCAGGTGATGTATAATGAACCGTCGGACAGCGGGTTCAATGCGGTGCTGAATGGCTTTTACGATACGCTGCAGCAATTGGCAACGGATCCTTCAAGCCTGTCGGTCCGCGCCGCCGTTAAAGAAAAGGCGATCATGGTCGCAAAATATTTCAACAGCGTCGCGGCGCACTTTGAATATCTTCAGAACGATGTAAACAATATCATATACGCAAAAGTTCAGGATATAAATTCGTTAGCTGATCAGATAGCGAAGCTTAACAAGCAGATATACAATTATGAAATAACGGGAAATACCGCAAATGATTTAAGGGATCAGCGCGATTATCTCGTCGACAAACTGTCCCGGCTAATAAACATCCAGGCTTATGAGGTTGTAAGCGGCAAGCTTCCCGACGGCAGGGACGACGTAAGGTTCTGCGTTACGATAAGCGGAAAGGCTATTGTCGATCATACTCAGGTATCGTATCTCACTTGCGTGCAGCGGGAGGAAAAGCTGAATTTTGAAGATATTAACTATTTATATGATATAAAATGGGCAGACGGAAATACGTTAACTATTAAATCAGGCGAACTTAAAGGATACCTGGACATTCGCGACGGAAATGACGAACTGAACGGAAGCCCGAATTTCAGGGGAATTCCTTTCTATCAGCGCAGGATGAACGAATTTGTGCGCGTATTCGCGATGACGTTCAATGAGGGAATAATTGATATAGACGGCGACGGGGTTCTTGACAACGTAAACGGGCATGTGGACGGCTACCGGCTGAACTCGACGGGTGATGAAACCGAACCTGCCGGCATAAGGTTTTTCACAATGCTTGACGAATATGGAAATCCTATGGACAGCGCGGCTTTTGCGGCGGGTGCGGGTGTTGATCCGACTGATCCCGATTATTACGAAAGGATGTACAGTCAGCTTACCGCGAGGACCTTTTCGATAAGTAAGGAGATCCTTGACGATCCTTCAAACAATATTTGCACGACGGATACGCCGGGCCAGGTCGGTAACATAGAAAACCTGCGCTCGATCCTGAGCATGAGGCATAATACATACATGTTCATGGAAGGAGGCCCGGAAGATTATATAAAAACGATAATATCGACAATGGGAGTCGACGCACAGCAGGCGAAAACGCATCTTGATAACCAGGTAATCATGACAAACCAGATTGACATGCGCCGGCAGTCGGTATCGGGCGTGTCAATAGACGAAGAAATGGCGAACCTTGTACGTTATCAGCACGCGTATAACGCCGCGGCAAAAATGATCCAGACCTATTCCGAGATCCTCGACATTCTTGTTAACGGGCTTGGGCTTTAGTTTCGATAACCAGTTATTTGTCCATTTATTATCGAACGGAGTGAGAATATGAGAATTACAAACAACATGCTTATTAACAATATGCTGAACAACCTGAACAATAACCTTAACCGGATGAACAAGTACCAGAACCAGCTTGCGACCGGAAAGAAGATAAGCCTTCCGTCGGATGATCCGATTGTCGCGTCGCGCGCTTTGAAGCTTCGGACCGATGTAGCTGAGATACAGCAGTATAAAAGAAATGTTGATGACGCGACCTCGTGGATGGAGATCACCGAAAAAACCCTTGGACAAATAGGCGATGTTATGCACAGGGTAAGGGAGCTTGCGGTGCAGTCTGGCAATGAAACAAATACACCCGATGATTTGGACAAGATAAGACAGGAAATGGAACAGCTTAGAATTCAAATGATACATTTGGCAAATACCACTTATGCGGGACGTTATATTTTTTCAGGCTATAAAACCGATAAACCTCTGCTGGACGAAAATGGCGCATTTCTGATGGATATATCGAACAGCGAGCAGATACATTTTGAAATCGGCATAGGGGACGACATAAATATCAATGTTACCGGAAGTGATCTGTTTAATAACGGAACCGATGCCGCAGCGGGAGAAATGAGCGGGCTGCTGGATACTTTAAACAATATTATTGCGGCGCTTGAAGCAGGCGACAATGGGGCCGTAGGCAATATGCTCGACAGGATTGACAACGATATGAACAATATTCTTCGCGTACGTTCCGGGGTAGGCGCGAGGATGAACCGACTCGAGCTCACTGCGAACCGCCTGGAAGATGACTTTATTAATTTTACGACTCTTATGAGCAAAAATGAGGATGTCGATATTGCCGAAGCGATTATGAACCTGATGAACGAAGAAAATGTCTACCGCGCTTCCCTTTCAGCCGGTGCGAGGGTAATCCAGCCAAGCCTTGTCGATTTTTTGAAGTGATTTCTTCCTTTGTTATAAGTAGCGGTGAAACGGGGTTAAAAAATGCGCATTGAAATTACGACACAACACGGCCTTATAGGTATCAAAACCACTCCGGGGAAATTAAATATTGAACAAACCCCGGCAAGGCTCGAGATACGCCAGGAAATCGGGCAGATCTCGATAAAGACAAAAAAGCCGAAGCTTAAAATAAGCCAATATGAGGCTATGGCGCAAATGGGATACAAAAGAGCTTCGGATGCAACAGCGGAATTTGCGCGAATCGGAAAACAGAACGCTCTTAACTATATCGCCGCGAAAGCGAAAGAAGGAAAGCGGCTTCAGACAATCGAAAAAGGAGGCAACCCAATCCGAGAGATTGCGATTGAAAAGGCATCGCGGAAGATAGAAAGAAAGGGCGGTTTTACTCCGTTTGCCCGCCCAAGTTTTAATGCCGAACCAGCGGAGGTAACAATTACCCCTCCCGAAGTAAAAAACGCCGCCCATATTGGTTACGAAGCGGATTATATTCCCGGAAAAATTGATATAGACTACCGGAGAGGGCAGGTAAACATATATATGCGCCGGTATCCGGAAGTAAAGATAGATATTACGCTATAGGGTAACGGGTTATAATAAAAAATTATGATTTATACCATACCAATCACCAATAATTCATAGCCCGTTACCCGCAATATTTACCTGTATTGAACTGGAGGTTTTGCGATGCAGCTAAATACAAAACATTTCGGGGTAATAGAGATTGATGAAAAGGAAATTCTTTATTTCCCTTCGGGGATTCCCGGGTTTGAGAATGTAAAAAAATTTACTTTGCTCGGAAGACAGGAAAATGAAGCACCGTTTTTCTGGCTCCAGGGAGTTGATGATCCGGCTCTTGCTTTTGTTGTAACCGATCCTTTTGCGATTAACGACGACTATTTTGTTGATGCCGATGA
>LFRV01000007.1:7594-8632 GCA_001512485.1 Clostridiales bacterium DTU069
CCGGTGAAGTATTATATAGCGGGTCAGGATATGTCCCCTGCTTCTACAGGCGACGAGGACAGTATTAAAATACAAACCAGAGGGTAAAAACTCCCCGATCCGTTGAAACGGTGTGTTGAAATTGCTAAGCAATTTCTTCCGTTGTTTTAATGGAAAAAGGCAAACCCGTAATGTTTATACAGGAGGTTAAACGATGCTCGTTCTGTCAAGAAAAAAAGGCCAATCAATAATGATAGGCAATGATATAGAAATCTCAATCGTGGATGTTCAGGGCGAACTGGTACGCCTGGGCATTAATGCGCCGCGTGAAGTTTCGGTGCACAGGAAGGAAGTGTTCGAAGAAATAATCTCTGAAAACAGGCAGGCCGCCGCTGTGCCTGTTTCACCGGATATGATAAAAAGCATAAAAATACGTAAAGATACAAGCAGCGAAAGTTCTGTTTCTTCAAAAAATTGCGGGGAAACAAATGGAGACTGAAAAACCTTAAAAATATTAATATTTTACAAAATTTGTTCGATATATTAAATGAGAGATAAAAACCGGTTTTTTTTATCTCAAAATATCAAACAAAAATGTTTCGGTANNACTGCAAGCAGCAAGTCTCTTGAAAAGCTGTCCTCAGGCTACAGGATTAACCGTGCGGGTGACGACGCGGCAGGTCTGGCTATTTCCGAAAAGATGAGAGGTCAGATCAGAGGTCTGGAAATGGCTTCAAAGAACGCACAGGACGGAATTTCATTAATCCAGACCGCAGAAGGCGCGTTGAATGAAACCCACGCGATCCTGCAACGTATGAGGGAGTTGGCGGTCCAGTCCGCGACCGATACGAACACCGACGACGACAGAGCCGAACTTCAGAAGGAAGTGGAACAGCTTCTTGAAGAGATCGACAGGATAGCTAACAACACCGAGTTCAACACGAAAAAGCTTCTTGACGGTTCGTTCAAGGACGCGGTATTCCAGATTGGCGCGAACGCAGGGCAAACAGTAACGCTGTCAATAGGGAAGATGGATACATCTGTTTCGGGTGCCGGCGG
>LFRV01000091.1 GCA_001512485.1 Clostridiales bacterium DTU069
TCTCCGTTTTCATTCGGTGCTTTATTAGGTTCTGCAGGCCAGCCATCAACAATATAGTCGCCTATCGAAGAGTATCCCCATTCGGCGATAATAATCGGGCGTTTTGTTATGTTATAAACATCGTTTATTACTTTTATCCAGTCATATGGTGTTCCCGGGTGATGAGAACCGAAATAATAATCTATTCCTGCATAATCAAAATATACATCACTATTGGGATCATAAAGCGTTTTATAAAAATATACAGATTCATCATTAGTCATACAGGATGTATTTATTCCGACTTTGGCGTCCGGATTCCCAAGCTTAATACCTTTAGCACAGCTGTACATATATTGTGCAGCCTGCTCTTGCGTCATTTCTCCTCTAAACCTTGTAATGTCCATTTCGTTGGATATCTGGTAATATGTAACGACATCTTTCAGATCTTTAGAAGCAAATTTCATTGCTTCAGTCATAATTTCATAGAACTCTTTGTCGGTTACTTTTCCCACCCACTCAGGAAGGAAACGTCTGAATGTTAAAGAGGGTGAACCTTTTGTCGCAAACATCATTCCATAAAGCGGCGTTATAGCTTTTA